>NZ_JBQEPF010000005.1:0-289298 GCF_052045575.1 Bacillus sp. 22190
CAAATTTTTTCTCTAATGGTCCGGTAGTTCAGTTGGTTAGAATGCCTGCCTGTCACGCAGGAGGTCGCGGGTTCGAGTCCCGTCCGGACCGCCATTTTCAAATGAATACTTGGCTCGGTAGCTCAGTTGGTAGAGCAACGGACTGAAAATCCGTGTGTCGGCGGTTCGATTCCGTCCCGAGCCACTTTTACAAATAAATATCAGTATGGCGGTTGTGGCGAAGTGGTTAACGCACCAGATTGTGGCTCTGGCACTCGTGGGTTCGATTCCCATCAATCGCCCCATACATATAATTGCGGGTGTAGTTTAGTGGTAAAACCTCAGCCTTCCAAGCTGATGTCGTGGGTTCGATTCCCATCACCCGCTCCATTTGCATATCGTTCATGGGCCTGTAGCTCAGCTGGTTAGAGCGCACGCCTGATAAGCGTGAGGTCGGTGGTTCGAGTCCACTCAGGCCCACCATGACTTTCCGCAGTAGCTCAGTGGTAGAGCTATCGGCTGTTAACCGATCGGTCGTAGGTTCGAATCCTACCTGCGGAGCCAAATGGAGAAGTACTCAAGTGGCTGAAGAGGCGCCCCTGCTAAGGGTGTAGGTCGCGCAAGCGGCGCGAGGGTTCAAATCCCTCCTTCTCCGCCATTTTTCTGGCCCGTTGGTCAAGCGGTTAAGACACCGCCCTTTCACGGCGGTAACACGGGTTCGAATCCCGTACGGGTCATTTTTTTAAAGAGGTCTAATAAAGACCTCTTTTTTATTTTCCGCAAAACGAAAGACCGCCATCATAGCGGTCTTTTCTTACATATTCATGGAATAGATCGTATAAGACAAGTATGTCGCAAAGAATCCCCATAAAACATAGGGAATCAATAAAATTGGAACAACATTGCTTAGTTTACGTGAGACGATGACAAGCGCGAGTGCTGTCAGTGCTACAAGCAGGCAGTCGATCGTAGCTGCAAATAAATCTTTTTGTGTAAACTGAAAAAAGCTAAAGGCTTGATTGAATACATAATTTAAAAGAAACAGAATCCAAAATGGTAATGTGATTTTTTGAAAACCATACTTTGCATAAATGATGGCGGCAGATAACGAAATGAGGGCGAATAAGACAGCCCAGACCGCACCGATGACACCACCACTAGGTGTCCATTCAGGTTTATTTAGTGCGTCATACCATTCTCTGTCGATAGGGAACAGGAACCCTGCAATAGAAAATAATGCGTATGTAATAAAGAAGACGATAACCGCCCAAATGATACTTTTTTTAGCCATCCAGAAATCTCCTCCCAATCAATTCACTCTTCAACTTATTTCCCAATTATTACATGATATAAACATCAAGCCCCCAATATGTGGGGACTAATGATTTTTTTTAGTATAAGGATCTTCTTCGTAAGGCTTCAAGTCACCAAACACCGTCATGACGCCTTCTTCATCTAATGCTTCTTCATAAGCTTCGTGTGCTTTATTTGGATAGACCTTGCTTGCTTTTCCTTCAATATCAGCAGCTGCAAACCCTTCGTAGTCTTCCACATAATCTTCATCTTCTGATTGTGTATACACATCATCGTATGTCAATGGAGGAAATTCCATATCGGACGGGGTATCAGAGTTCCCATAGCGTTCTACATCTTGGTAGGCATCTTCGCCATCATATGCAGCACTTTCTTCATTTTCAAATTGCCCTGAGGGCGGACTTAATAAGTCCTCTTCAATGGGTCGGTTTTGTGAAACGGTCTGTTCTTTTGAATGCTCTGTGCATGTGATGGCGGTGGGAAGGGCTTCTAAGCGTTCTTTAGGAATAGGGGCTTTACACACTTTACACAAACCATAAGAGCCGTCTGCCATTGCTTGGAGTGCTTCATTGATATCGGACAGATGCTCATGTTCCAAACTGTTTAAGGCAATGTCTTTTCCGCGTTCGAATAGTTCTGTCCCTTGGTCGCCAGGGTGGTTATCATAGGCTGACAGTTCGCCCACTGAATCATAAGGAAATGATACTTTCTGTTCATCGTCATGGCTTTTGGCTTCAATTTCTTGTTTTTCATCGAGAAGTCGCTGCTTCAACAGATGTAATTCGTTTTTAGACAACAAAGCGATCATCCTTTCATATCAAACATATTGTTAGTATGAGCAAATTTTTATGTAAGACTTGTGCCAATTTGAAGCAATTTTTCAATAAAAAACGCCTGCGGCTGCAGGCGTTTCGTGTTATGCGAGATAGTATTGTAAGATCAATGCGATCGTTAACAGGAAACCAAAAAACGTATTGGTTTGTGCTGTCGACTTCATAGCATTCATTAATTCAATTGGTTTTTCTTTTTGCTTAAATTCTTTAATGGCTGTATAAGCTTTTGGCACACTGAGTAAGACAAGAAGACTCCAAAGACCCACGATATCCATAAAGATATAAACAAAAATGAGTACATATGAGATCACAAACATGGAAAGTAGGATGTTGACGGCCGCTTTACGTCCAGCTAGGATAGCAAGTGTCTTTCGTCCATTCTCTTTATCACCGTCTAAATCACGGATATTGTTCGACAGTAAGATGGCACCAACTAAAATAGAGATGGGTAATGAAATGAGCACAGCTTTTGATGTCAATGTTCCTGTTTGGATATAGAAACTAATTAAAATGATGCCTAGTCCCATAAAAGCACCTGATACAAGTTCTCCAAATGGTGTATAAGCAATTGGTACAGGGCCGCCGGTATAAAAATAGCCTGCTGCCATACAAATTAGTCCTATGAGTGCAATCCACCAGCTAGACATCATGCAAATATAGATCCCAAGTAATAAAGAAAGCGCGAATAAGGCATAAGCGAGGCCTAAAACTGTTTTTGGTTTTACACCGTTTCTCACGATCGCTCCGCCGATACCGACAGATTTCTCATTGTCCAATCCGCGAACATAATCAAAGTACTCATTAAACATGTTTGTTGCAATTTGGATAAACATCGATGCAAATAGCATAGCTAAAAATAGCCCAACATGTATTTGACCACTCGGAAGTGCTAGGACAGTTCCTAAAGTAACGGGAATAAATGCCGCTGTTAATGTATGCGGTCGTAGTAAATTCCACCAAATCCGCCAGTTCTTATCAGGCTTAATTGGTGAAAGCTGATCTGATATCGATTGATGCTGCATAAAATATACTCCTTTAAATAAAAAAATACGTACACGTCCAAATTCCAGTTTAGCAAAGTTCAAAAAGGTGTCAATATATTGATGCGATGAAACAAGAAAAAGATGTTTGCTAATCGTTCCCATATAGAGAGAAAGCTTGATCTTCGAACAGGTCTTACCATTTTTTAAGAGATGTTCTCATTTCAATAAGCGGGAGCGAAAAAATCTTGAAAGCGTGATATAATAAGGATTCGAGGTTTTAAAAGCTGTTTTCTTTACTAAGTTCATCTGTTAAGGTTTATAATAGAAAAGCAGGTCATTCGACATACTCGAATGTTCATGTATTTTTTACATGATGGTTTTATTTTTATATGTTATTTCATGGATTTTGGAGGAATGTATCATGGTGACAACAGTGCAAAGTACTTTCCGGCAGGAAGCGCTTGCGACATTAGAAGAAGCGAATAACGTCAACCATGCTGTTTTGATAAGCTACTCCAGAAGAGTTGACGATCTGGATCCTCTTGCCTTTTTCCAAAGCGGCGAAGCGGATTTTTTAGGCGAGCGGTTTTTTTGGTCTGATCCAGAAAGCCAAATGATATTTTCTGGACTTGGCAGAGCGGCCGTGATTAAATCATCAGAGCAAGGCAAAGAACGATTCAATATCGTCCATCAAGAATGGGAGCAGCTGAAACAGCATATGTTCCATTTTCATGATGAGAAGGAGTTAAAGCAAGCGGCAGTTGGTCCGCTTTTATTTGGAGGATTTTCATTTGATCCATATGAAGAGAAGGCGCGTCACTGGGAAGCATTTGGCGAGGCTCATTTTTTTGTGCCATCGATGATGCTGACTGTTTCCAAAGAAGGCACGTTTCTAACGATCAATGAATGGAACGAGGTGGACGGGAATGTTCATCAGCTCATTCAAGAGTTAGAACAGAAAGCTTCTAATTTTGATGCATTGCCTGTCAGAAATCATGGACAAGCTGAGCTTGTGCATATGGAAGAGTTAGATGTCCAGGAATGGATGAAAGCAATCCATGAAGCGACAGAACACATTCGTGTGAACGAATATGAAAAGGTTGTTATAGCAAGAGAAGTCTTGCTTCACTATAAAAATCAAATAGAACTCGCTCCACTATTAGCAGAATTACTAAAACATCAAACAACGAGTTATGTATTTGCTATAGAGCAGGGAAGACAAGCATTTGTCGGGGCGACGCCTGAACGTTTAGTGAAAAAAAGCGGTGGTGAAGTCTTTTCATCGTGTTTGGCAGGTTCCATTGTTCGTGGTCAAGATGAAGTAGAAGATCAGGCACTAGGTGAGGAACTGCTTTGTGATGAGAAAAATTTGATTGAACATCAAATTGTCGTGAATATGATTGAGCAGGCATTTGAAGCAAACTGCCATCATGTGCATAAGCCAAATCAACCAAGTCTTTATAAAACGAAAAACATTCAGCATTTATTTACACCCATTGTGGGAGAAATTAAAAGCAGCTGTTCACTCTTTTCATTAATTGAACAGCTTCATCCAACACCAGCGCTTGGAGGATATCCTAAGGAAAAAGCGGTAGAGGTGATTCGTGAAATCGAACCGTTGAAACGCGGTTGGTATGCGGCGCCAGTGGGATGGATTGACTCTAAGGACAATGGGGAATTTGCTGTAGCCATTCGATCAGGTCTTATTGAGGAAGACCAAGTTCGTTTGTTTGCTGGATGTGGAATTGTAGAGGATTCCCTTGCAAAACAGGAGTATGAAGAAACGCAAGTGAAATTAAGACCAATGCTGTCTGCTCTTGGAGGTCGTCCTATTGAATAATCAAATCATGACAAGATATATTGGCAGATTAATGGATGAATTTGTGCAAAGTGGTGTGAAGGAGGCAGTTGTTTGTCCTGGCTCCCGTTCAACACCGCTTGCGATGCTCGCTCTTGCTCATCGAGAAATCAATGTCCATGTGTTAGTGGATGAACGGTCTGCTGCTTTTTATGCACTGGGTCTTGCGAAAGCGAGCCAAACACCAGTGCTACTCATTTGTACATCAGGTACGGCAGCAGCTAACTTTTACCCAGCTGTTGTCGAGGCACATTATTCTCGGGTACCACTGATTGTTTTAACTGCTGATCGGCCGCACGAATTGAGGGAGGTTGGGGCACCTCAAGCGATTGATCAGCAATTCTTATTCGGTAAGTTTGTTAAATGGTTCACAGACTTAGCTTTGCCAGAAGAAAGCCAAACGATGCTGCGGTATGTCCAGACTGCTGCTGCTAGGGCAAGTCATGTGTCAACGCAGGAGCCAAAGGGACCAGTTCAAGTGAATGTGCCGCTGAGAGAACCATTGCTACCTGACTTGTCTATCGATCCTTTTGATAGAGAAGAAGGAGCTGCGAACAAAGTTTTAGCAGCAGGTCAAGCTCGTCCTGATGATCGGGTTATGTCAGAATTAGTGTCTATCATGAACAAAGCGGCAAAAGGAATCATTGTTGCTGGTGAACTTCACTCGGCGGAAGAGCAGGCGTCAGTGTTACGTCTTGCAAAAGCTTTGCATCTGCCAATTTTAGCTGACCCGCTTTCTCTTTTGCGAAATGGACATGAAAGTGAAGAATACATTATAGATGCATACGATTCTTTGTTAAAAGATGAGGCATTGCAGCAGCATCTCTTGCCTGAAATGGTCATTCGTTTTGGACCGATGCCTGTGTCTAAGCCTTTATTTAAGTGGCTGGAAAAGCATGCGGAAGTGAAGCAGATTGTCGTCGATGCTGCGGGTGGTTATCGAGATCCTGGTTTAAGCGCATCATACATGATTGAAAGTCATGCAGCCTCTTTTGTAGAAGAAGTCTTGATGAGAGCGGAAAAGCGTCAGGATACATCTAATTTACGACGCTGGCAGAGTGTCAATTCTTCTTTTAGAATGCATGCAAATCAATACAATGATGAGGACCTGACATTTGAGGGAAATGTGTATCGTCAGCTGCAGCACCTTTTGCCAAAAGAGAGTGTGCTCTTTATCGGAAATAGTATGCCTATTCGAGATGTCGATACCTTTTTTGAAACGCAGTCAAAACCGTTTCGGATGATGGCGAATCGCGGAGCAAATGGTATTGATGGTGTTGTGTCCACAGCTCTTGGAACATATGCAGCCTTGAAACAACCCATCACTTTAGTCATCGGCGATTTGTCTTTTTACCATGATATGAACGGTCTTCTTGCAGCTAAGCTAATGGGCATTCCGCTCACGGTTGTGTTGTTAAACAATGATGGTGGAGGAATCTTTTCTTTCCTTCCGCAGGCATCCGATGAACCGTATTATGAAAAGCTCTTTGGTACGCCGACTGGGTTGAATTTTGAGTATGCATCAAAGCTATATGGGGGAACCTATTCGAAGCCGACAACGAAAGAAGAGTTAAAAGATGTGTACTTGGCGCATATCCAAGAACCAGGGCTTCATTTAATTGAGATTGAAACTGACCGGCATTCTCGCGTGGGCAAACATCGCCAAATGATGGACGAGATATTGAGGGAAGTGAAAAAAGAATGCCTTCACTCATAATACGAATGCACGATGGTGTGGCGTATGAGGTGATAGACCATAACCCATCTGCTGAAAATGCCACGTTATGTTTACATGGCTTTACAGGGAGTGCAGCTTCTTGGGCTTTTTTGAATACTTATACAGAAAAACATACGAGATTGATTCAGGTCAGCTTGCTTGGACATGGCCGCACAGACTCACCAAAGAGTATAAGAAGATATGCAATGTCCCAGCAGCTGGCAGATCTTGCTGAGATTTTAGATCAATTAAAGCTTCACAAAGTGAACATTCTCGGATATTCTATGGGAGGGCGTATTGCTTTATCATTTGCCTCCCGTTATCCAGAACGTGTAAACAAACTGATTCTTGAGAGTACATCTCCAGGGCTGAACTCTTTTAAAGAGCGGATGGCGAGGCTGAATCATGATCATCAGCTAGCTCAAAAGATCAGACATGAAGGATTAGCACAGTTTGTGGATTTTTGGGAGAACATTCCGCTGTTTGCTTCGCAGAAATCCTTGCCAGCGGACAGGCTAACGCAACTGAGAGAGGGAAGGCTAAAAGCCGATCCTAACGGGCTTGCTCGCAGCTTAGAAGGTATAGGAACCGGCTCACAGCCGTCTATGTGGGAAGCATTAAAGCAGATAAAACAGCCTGTTTTACTCATTTGCGGAACACTTGATAAAAAGTTCTGTCACATCGCCAAACGTATGCAGCAGGCGCTTGAATACAGTCAATTCACAGTAGTAGAGCATGCCGGGCATACAGTTCATGTGGAACAACCACATTTTTTTGGTAAAATAGTAAGTGAGTTTATTTTATCGCAAGATTAGAGGAGGAAATATTGATGGCTATTGAATGGCAAACTGAGCGTCAGTATGACGAAATTTTATATGAAACATATAATGGGATTGCAAAAATTACCATTAACCGTCCGCATGTACATAATGCATTTACACCAAAGACTGTAAGTGAATTAATTGATGCATTCTCACGTGCTCGCGACAATTCAGATGTTGGTGTCATTGTCCTTGCAGGTGCTGGAGGAAAAGCATTCTGTTCAGGTGGAGACCAAAAAGTACGCGGTCATGGCGGCTATGTAGGAGACGATCAAATTCCACGTCTAAACGTCCTAGACTTACAGCGTTTAATTCGTGTCATTCCAAAACCAGTTATTGCGATGGTTGCGGGCTATGCGATTGGCGGCGGGCATGTGCTTCATGTCGTGTGTGACCTCACGATTGCAGCAGACAATGCGATTTTTGGACAAACAGGACCAAAAGTGGGCAGCTTTGATGCTGGTTATGGATCTGGCTATCTTGCACGTATTGTGGGTCATAAGAAAGCAAGAGAGATCTGGTACTTATGCCGTCAATACAATGCACAAGAAGCGCTTGATATGGGACTTGTCAACACAGTTGTACCATTAGAGCAGCTGGAAGAAGAAACAGTGAAGTGGTGTGAGGACATGCTAGAAAAGAGCCCGACTGCTTTACGATTCTTGAAAGCTGCATTTAATGCGGACACAGATGGATTAGCTGGTATTCAGCAATTTGCAGGAGATGCGACCCTTCTTTATTACACAACAGATGAAGCAAAAGAAGGACGCGATTCCTTTAAGGAAAAACGGAAGCCAGACTTCGGTCAGTTCCCTCGTTTCCCTTGATTCAATGATATGGATGAAAACAGCTTAGTGCATCAGACTGAGCTGTTTTCTTTTATGAAAAGGAGGTGTCATGATGAAGCAACCGAATTGGCTGCTGCACCGTGCGTATTTAACGCCAGACCGGGTCGCACTCATTTATCAAGACAACGAGTGGACATTTCGTGATTTAGCGAATGATGTAGACCAACTTGCAAATCGACTGACACGTGCATCTTTTAAAAAAGGGGATACGGTTGCGATTTTAATGAACAACCATCCTCACATGGTCATGCTTGTTCACGCTTGTTTTTTATTAGGCTTCAAGATTGTGTTATTGAACAATAAGTTAACAAAAGCAGAGAGACGTTTTCAGCTGAAAGATGCGAAAGTCATGGCTTTATTAACAGAGCCTGCATATGCAAATGAGCATCATGGTGATTTACCTGTTTATACAATAGAGACTTTACCTGATGCAGATCATGATATGGAAAAGAAGGTCGTACATGATATTGATTTAAATGAGACGGCGACGATTATGTATACATCTGGAACGACAGGACGCCCTAAAGGGGTGGAGCAAACGTTTGGCAATCATTTTCATAGTGCTGTTTCCTCGGCATTGAATTTAGGGATCAGGGAGGACGACCGCTGGCTCATTGCCTTGCCTCTTTTTCATATAAGCGGTTTATCCGCTATATTTAAATCTGTCATATACGGTATGACTGTCGTGCTTCATCAAAAGTTTGATGTCGATGAAGTCAAGGATGCTATTGAACAGCATCGAGTGACGATGGTGTCAGTTGTACAAACCATGCTGTCCCGTTTATTAAGTGGACTTGAAGAATGTCCGTCATCTTTGCGCTGCCTGCTGTTAGGCGGAGGCCCTGCGCCTTATGCGATGCTTCAAGAGAGTAAGGAGAAAGGATTTCCTGTGTTTCAATCGTACGGTATGACGGAGACCTGCTCACAAATTGTGACACTTGCGCCCGAATTTAGTGTGGAAAAGCTTGGATCAGCGGGAAAGCCCCTTTTTGGGTGTGAATTAAAGATTCAAGATGAGAACCGTCCGTGTCGTCCTTTTGAGCATGGTGAAATCATGGTAAAAGGTGCAAATGTCATGAAAGGCTACCTTTATCGTCAAGAGGCAACAGCTGCTGCATTTGAGCAGGGCTGGCTGAAAACGGGTGATATTGGCTATGTAGATGAGGACGGATTCTTATTTGTGCTTGATCGGCGGTCAGACTTAATTATTTCTGGCGGAGAAAATATTTATCCAGCAGAAATTGAAGCAGTTCTTTTAACACATCCAAATGTAAAGGAAGCCGGAGTGACGGGTATGTATGATAAAAAATGGGGAGAGGTACCTGCTGCCTTCCTTGTGACAGATGAGCAGATTCCGGAGAATGAGCTCTATGCTTTATGTCAGTCGCAATTAGCCAAGTATAAATGGCCCGCCGCTTTTCACTTTGTGGATGAGCTGCCAAGGAATGCGTCGAATAAATTGCAGAGGCACAGACTCAAATCAAAGGGGTTTTTAGATGATTCAAATTGAACGTGTGATCTTATATCATGTCACGATGAAACTCAAACAGCCGTTTACAACGAGCCTTGGGACCATTTCAGAGCGTGAGTTTATTATTGTCGAGGTCAAAGATCAAACAGGATTAACTGGATGGGGAGAGGTATCTGCCTTCTCTTCTCCGTGGTATACAGAAGAAACCATCGAGACCTGCTATCACATGCTGAGGGCTTTCTTTATCCCGAACGTGCTGACCCGATCTTTTACACATCCTTCGGACATACCAGACAGCTTGTACCATTTTAAAGGCAATAGAATGGCCAAAGCGGGAATTGAGGCAGCTGTGTGGGATATTTATGCGAAGCGAGAAAATAAGTCCTTACGTGACGTCTTAGGCGGTACTAGAGATAGAATTCCATCTGGTGTCGTTGCGGGGTTAGGACCAATAGATGATATGATTCAGCAAATAGAGCAGTTTGTTGATCAAGGCTATCAGCGTGTGAAAGTGAAGATTAAGCCTGGACAAGATATTGGACTTCTACAAAAGATAAGAGAGTCTTTCCCTCACCTTCCGTTAATGGCGGATGCAAACTCTGCGTATGAATTAAAGGATATTAGCAAACTGAAGCAGCTCGACGATATTCGTTTATTAATGATTGAACAGCCTTTAGCTGCAGATGACATTGTCGATCATCGGCATTTGCAAAAGCATTTAAAAACACCAATCTGTTTGGATGAAAGTATTTGTTCTTTAGATGATGCGAGAAAAGCTGTAGAACTTGGAAGCTGTCAGATTATTAATGTGAAGCCTTCACGAGTTGGAGGGCTGACTGAAGCTCTTAAGATTCATGCGTTCTGCAAGGAGCAGCAGATTCCGTTATGGTGCGGGGGAATGATTGAAACAGGCATTTCTCGCGCGCAAAACGTGGCACTTGCATCACTTCCGCAATTTACGATTCCTGGGGATATTTCAGCATCGTCGAAATATTGGGAGCAGGATATCATTTTTCCTGAAATCAAAGTTGAAAATGGGTTTATTGAGGTGCCTCGTTCTCCAGGTATGGGCGTAGAAGTTGATTATCAAGCGCTTCGTTCTTTCTCAGATAAAATTGATGTGTTTACAAAACATGATTTTGTGAAATGAAAACAAATGAATCGCCATTTGCACCATCCATAGAACCACTGTATAGTTGAGGAAAGTTTTTCCTTCCTGTCTGAACAAAAAGAAAGAGCGGTCATCCGCTCTTTCTTACTCTTCTACAAGCCCGCTGTCGTAAGCAAGCTGTCCAATATACTGATACATGTCATTGGGCATGTCGGAAACATGTCCGTATTCATAATCCCAAAGATTTAAAAAGGAGTGAGCTGCTTGATAAAATGCAGCCTCGTCCGCGTCCTGAATTTCTTCAAGAAACGTTTGAGCAAGCCGATCGTTTTTCAAAGCGAAGCGCCTCCTTTAATGAGACTTAAAGGTCTTGAGGTTTAAACGTTTTACAGTCAGTTTCTTCACTTTTCTCAGCCGTATTTCCTGTATGGCTGACGACATAAATTGCATCTGCACCACAACGATTTCCAGTATTCCAGTAGGAACAGTTGTTTACTTCACAAAGGATTTTTTGACTCATACAGATGACCTCCTTTTGAGTATGTCTTTCATCTATAATGTAACCGAAGCACGGGTCGTTCATTCATGTTAATCTTCCTGACGAATATAACGCTTATCTTTCATAAACAATTTCCAGAAGAAGTAGAACCCAGGGAATAGGATGATAAACCCTACAATATACGTAATAAATAATGCCCTAAATGTGACGGGATCTGTAAATCCAGACATAATGGTAATATCAGGATAGGCCATATAGGGCAAATGCGCATGTCCATACACATAGCTTGCTAAGAAATATTGAATTGTAATGGCGATAACCGCTAAACGTGGTCTCCCTTTCCGATGTTTAAAGCGGCTGTTTGGTAAAAATAGAGCCAAACCTGCAAGCAAAAACATGAGCAGAGAAACAAGCAGGATCGGGATGTTCTGCATCATTTTTGTGAACAGCCAATTGGCCTCACTTCTCAGTGTGAGCATGATAAAGAAAGCCATCATGAGAGAAAGCGGACCTGTAATCAGTGCTCCTCTTCTATAAATGTTATAAGCCTCATCTTCGTTTGCAACATTAGAAAAATCAGCTAAAAGTAAAGATGAGAGGAAAAGGGTACTGAAAATCGCAAAACCTACGAAAGAATAGACATTTGCGCTTGTAAAGACCAATCCTAAATCTAATGAGTAGACATTATTCTCCTGAAAGATGAATCCACCATGTGTAATGGGGAGAACCATGATGAGGATGGACGGAATAATAAAGCCGCTAATTCCTGAAATATATGTCACGGCTTTTCTATATTTTTTAGGCAGTGAATGAGAGAAGACGAGAAATCCGCTTCGCAGTGCAAGAAGCAACAAAATAATGCTGCCGGGTATTAATAGAACAGTGCCTAGCACAAATGTTGCACCTGGAAACAGGCTAAACAAGGCAACGACGATGGCTACAATGAAGACGTTTGTTACTTCCCAAGTTGGAGAAAGATACTTATTTGCGATATTTGCGGCCTTTGTCTGCTCTTTGTTCATGTAAATCATTGACCAAAATCCTGCACCGAAATCCATTGATGCCATCACTGCATAGATAAACACGAATCCCCATAAGATGGTGATTGCAATGAGTGCATCAGTTGTTACATCCATTTGCATCAAGATCGCTCCCTTTTTAAGATTCTGTTAACCGTAAGTCTTCTTCAATTGAATGTTTTCTAAAGTAGTACGTCAGTACAATCACAGTTGCGATGCCTAAAATGAGATAGACAATGGCAAAAAGGATGAAAAGTGTACCGATAGATCCTGATGATGTGACGACTTCAGAGGTTTTGAGCATTCGATAAATCACCCATGGCTGACGGCCTGTACAGGCAAAGATCCAGCCAAATTCAATCGCCAAGAGACTAAGGGGCCCGCCAAATAAATAAAGGACAAGCAGCCATTTTGGATAATGTTCGCGTTTTAAAATTTTGCGGTAAAACAGTGCTAACACAGCAAAGAAAATGAGCAATGAGCCGATAATGACCATTCCATTAAATAATGTGTGAATAAATAAAGGCGGCCACTCGTCCCTAGGAAAATCATTTAACCCTTTAACCACAGTATCAAAGCTATTTCCTGCAAGAAAACTAAGCGCCCAAGGGATTTCGATAGCTCCTTTGATTTCTTGCGTATTGGCATCAGTAAAACCGCCAATGGCAAGAGGCGCATGCGATTGCGTTTCAAATAAACCTTCAGCACCCGCTAATTTTTCAGGCTGATATTCATACAGAAGCTGAGCTGATTCGTGACCGTTTAAGGCTGTGAGAAAAGAGAAAAGTCCACCAACAATCAGTCCAAGAAAAAGGGCTTTTCGATGAAAGGTATAGAGCTTTTCGTTTTTTCTTGTTTTCAACATTTTAAATGCAGCGACAGAAGCAATGACAAAAGCGCCTGTTGTAAAAGCAGACAGTACTACATGTGTAGCAGTGACAACAAAACTTGGATTGAAAAAGGCCTTCCAAGGTTCGATATTCGTTATTTCTCCATTGACCATTTGAAAGCCAGCGGGTGTTCCTTCAAAAGCATGTACGTTTGTAATGAGAATCGCTGAAGCTGCTGCACCAATGACAACGAAAATAACGGTAATGATGCGCATGGCTGGTGATAAACGATCTGCTGCGTACACATAAATAGACATAAATAATGCTTCAATAAAGAAAGCATAAATTTCTATTTGAAATGGCAGTGACATGACCTTTCCGATGACCTCCATAAAACCAGGCCATAGAAGGGCAAGCTGCGTACCAGCAATGGTACCGGTTGGAATGGCGACCCCTAACAGAACAGCCTGCGCTTTTGTCCATCGTTTGGCCATGATGGCATAATGCGGGTCCTTCGTTTTTTGAAAGATGAGTTCAGCTAACAAAATCATTAGCGGGATGCCTACGCCAAGCGAGGCATAAATAATATGGAAGCCCATTGTTGTGCCGAACAGACTTCTAGCTAAAACGAGATCAGTCAATTTTTTCTCCGCCTTTCTTATCGCATCTCTTTTGATGGTGTTTATTATTCTCCACCATTTTTAGATTATTCTTCCTGATTAAGAAAGCTTGTTTTTTGACAAGTTGTAAAAGAGGGAGTAGAATATAATTATAAAACGTAATCGTTACGTTTTAATGATGAAGGGAGTTTTGACATTGAAAAGAGATATTCATCCAACCTCACATGAAGTTGTATTTATGGACGTAAACAGCGGTTACCGCTTCTTAAGTAGATCAACAAAGACATCACATGAGACCGTAGAGTGGGAAGATGGGAAGGCTTATCCTGTCATTAAAGTAGAGACAAGCTCAGATACGCATCCATTTTATACAGGACGCCAGAAATTCGGAGAAAAAGGCGGCAGAGCGGAGCAGTTTAAGAAAAAATATCAAATGTAAACAAAGAAACACACCTGATCATGGTGTGTTTTTTTGTGCAGTAAAAAACCCCGGCTGATCGCACAGGGTTCATGAATTCATTCAACATTTAAAGCTGTTTTTAATGTGTTTAAATTTTGTTTCATTAAGCTGACATAGCTTTCGCCATTTTTAGCATCATCTTCTGTAATGGATTCTAGATTTTTCAGTGTAAGGCTTTTTGCTCCAATTTCACTGCGAATCGTATCTGATACTTTACTGCTGACGTTATTTTCAAAAATGACATACTTGATGTGATGCTTTTCTGCCTGTTGTACGATATTTTCAAGCTGTTTTTGGGAAGGCTCTTCAGAAGCAGAGAGTCCTAGTACACTGATTTGCTCAATGCCATAGCGTTTTTCCCAGTAGCCGTATGCTGCGTGAGAAACAAGAATTTCTTTATGTTTTGCTTTAGATAACGTTGTTTTGAATTCCTGATCTAACGATTGTAATTCTTTTTTTAGTGATTCATAGTTTTTTGTGTATTCGTCTTTATGATCTGGATCTAGTGAAACGAGTGTGTCTTTAATATTTTTTGCCATTTGCTGTGCATAAACAGGGTCTAGCCATGCATGGGGATCTTTATCTCCGTGGTCGTGTCCATCATGGTCATGATCTTCACCTTCATGATCGTGATCATGGTCCTCACCTTCTTCATGAGCATGTTCTTCTTGTGTTGATAATAGCTTGATGCCTTCGGCTGCTTTCACTGTTTTCACGCCTTGGTCTTTTAACGTAGAAGCCGTTTTATCAGCAAATGCTTCAGCACCTGTTCCGCTGTAAATAAAGGCATCTCCTTCAGCCATTTCAACCATCGTTTTTGAACTTGGTTCAAAGCTGTGTGCATCTGCATTGGCAGGGTACACACTTTGAGCGTTCACGTGAGAGCCGCCAATTTTTTCAGTGAAATTTTGAATAGGGAAGATCGTCGTGTAAATGGTTAATTTCCCGTCTGCTTTTCCTTTTGAAGCATTTGTCCCCGCACTGCTTGAGCAAGCGGCAAGACCGACTGCTAATAAAGCAGCTGTTAAAATAAAAAAGATTTTTTTCATCTAAGAATGTCTCCTCTCAACCTATTAGATAGAAATGATTACGATTTAATGTCCTGAGTTATTGTATCGTAATAATTACGATTTGAAAAGAGGAAAATAAAAAATTTTCATCAGAAGATGTTTCCTCTAAAAAAATAGACGTCAAAACGTGACGAAATTTAAAACATTGTGCTATATTTATTTTTAAAAAAAGAAAAAGGAATGGACAAACTTATGAAACTTTTAGACGAAATCATCGAATATAACCAACAATTTATTGAAGAGAAGCGATATGAAGAGTTTACAACAACGAAGTTTCCACAGAAAAAAGCTGTCATTCTATCATGTATGGATACAAGACTTGTTGAACTGCTTCCGCGCGCCATGAACATGAAAAATGGCGATATTAAAATTGTCAAAAGTGCTGGCGCTCTTGTTTCTCACCCATTTGGAAGTATTATGCGAAGCATTTTAGTGGCTGTTTATGAATTGAATGCTGACGAGGTGTACGTCATTGGGCATCACGATTGTGGTATGAGTAAAATAGACAGCGAAACACTCTTAAATAAAGCCATTGAGCGTGGTATTCCAGAAAAACGAATTGAAGTACTGGAATACTCAGGAATCGATTTTAAACAGTGGCTCAAAAGCTTTAGCTCAGTTGAAGAAAGTGTGAAAGACAGTGTATCTGTCGTTAAGAATCATCCGCTTCTTCCATCTAATGTGCCTGTACATGGTCTTGTCATTGATCCTGGAACAGGTAAGCTTGACTTAGTTGTCAATGGTTATGAAGAAAAGTAAGTTATTTTTCCTTTTTAGGTGGGACTGGATCCATGCCTCCAGGATGCAGCGGGTGACATTTTAAAATTCGCTTGATTGTGAGCCAGCCGCCTTTTAAAGCGCCATGCGTTTTGATCGCCTCTAGCCCATAGTTTGAACAGGTGGGATAAAACCTGCAGCTCGGCGGTGTCAGAGGGGAAATGCATTTTTGATAAAAGCGAATGATGCCGATAAAAATTTGTTTCATAGAGGTTCCTCCTTGTCTGTCTTTTCACAGTATAAGAAAAAAGGACAAGGAAGGGAAGTTTTATAAACTAAACTGGTCGGAGCAATATGTTATAATATAGGAAATTGCAATTATAGGAGTGGTGATTAATGCCTTCAGTTGAAAGCTTTGAACTTGACCATAATGCTGTAAAAGCACCTTACGTTCGTCATTGCGGCGTTCATAAAGTGGGATCAGATGGGGAAGTGAACAAATTTGATATCCGTTTTTGTCAGCCGAACAAGCAGGCAATGAAACCTGATACGATTCATACATTAGAGCATTTACTTGCGTTTAATATTAGAACACACTCAGAGAAATACGATCATTTTGATATCATTGATATTTCTCCAATGGGTTGCCAGACTGGCTACTATTTAGTTGTCAGCGGTGCACCGACACCAAGAGAGATCGTTGAACTGCTTGATGCAACATTCAAAGATGCAGTGGAGGTAACAGAAATTCCTGCTGCAAATGAAGAGCAGTGCGGTCAAGCGAAGCTTCATGATCTTGAAGGAGCAAAACGTTTAATGCGTTTCTGGCTGTCTCAGGATCAAGAAGAGCTATTAAAAGTATTTGGATAATCAGTAATATGATGAACCGGACATATTGAATGTCCGGTTTTTTATATGAAATGAAACGAGAGCTGTTAAAATAGGGGATATTTGTTAAAATGGACATGTCAGTAAAAAAAGGGGGATACACGAATGCGGAAAATGGTAGGAATCATTTTGATGCTCGCATTACTTAGTGCATGTGGAAACTCGGCAGCGAGCAATGACAAGGGAGAAGTGCCTGAGCTATTAGAAGTCAAACTAACAGGGCCGGAGCAAGTGGAGAAAAATGAAAACGTTATCGTAAAAGCAGCTGTCACATATGGTGATACGCCTGTTGATGATGCAGATGATGTTGAATTTGAAGTGTGGAAAGATGGCGACAAGGATAACAGCAAGATGATTCAGCCAAAGAAAAAGGAGAAAGGTGTATATGAATTGCATACAGCTTTCAAACAAGATGGCCTTTATATCATACAAGTCCATGTGACAGCTAAACAGCAGCATAATATGCCGAAGACAAACATCCATGTAGGTGATGTGAAAAAAGAGAGTTCATCTACTGAAGAAGAAGATACCTCACATCATTGAAAGCGGTTTTATTTTGGGTTAGGACGTTGGTTTGGTTCAGCATCCTGTGGTGAATCGACTTTATGCTTGTAATCATAAGCCTTTGATGTCGTCCACAGTGATAAAAAGACAACGATTGAGATAATGATAAAGCTGATAATCCCAAGTAACAGCATCTAACTCCCTCCTTATTTCCATATTAACATATATTTCATGCGGTCAAAATAGAAGAAAATGATGGCAGGTTTCAGTATAATAAAAAAAGGGTAATCCCATACTAAACGCAACTACATAAGGAGGAATCAACATGTCTGAAAAATTATTAAACGTCGTCAATAAACAAGTAGCAGATTGGACTGTGCTTTACGTAAAATTACATAACTATCACTGGTATGTAAAGGGAAAAGACTTCTTTACACTCCATGAAAAATTCGAGGAATTATATACAGAAACAGCCACTTATATCGATGATTTGGCTGAACGTATGCTCGCATTAAATGGACAACCTGTTGCGACAATGAAAGAGTGCTTAGAAATTTCTAGCATTCAAGAAGCGGAAGGCAATGAATCAGCCGAGCAAATGGTGAAAAATCTGTATGATGATTTCTCTAATATTGCAGAAGAACTTAAGCAAGGCATGGAGCTGGCTGCAGAAGTTGGCGATGAAACAACAGGTGATATGCTGCTTGCGATTCATCAATCCATTGAAAAACACAACTGGATGCTCAAAGCATACTTAGGATAAGCGAATGTGAAAGGAATGTCGATCATCAAACAGATCGGCATTCTTTTTTTGTGGATTTGTGACAGACAGCCCATTGAATTGATGGGTCTTTTAGCCGAAGAGAAAAGGGAAGGGAGGGGAGAAGATGTCCTCAATTGCAGGAATGATGAGTCAGCAAGTGGCGAGTATTCAAAAAACACTCAATATCAGTTTATTGAATTCACAGCTTGCCACGAACACAGCCCAAGCTATGGTGATGCTCGATCAAGTGCAGCAGCAGCCTCAAGCTGTTCAGCCCAAAGATTCAGACGCTACGTTTATTGATGTCAGAGTTTAACCAAGAAAGCCGCCGTCACAGGCGGCTCTTTTTATGCGCTTCACGAGTTTTTTGAGCAGCTGACCATGCCTTTATTTTTTGTCGTCCAAGCTATTCATCAAATGCGGCATATACTATTGAGGTAAGAAGTTCCACTATGAAAGGATGTTGATGCCAAGTGAGCAAGGATTTAGGCATCTTTTCGTTGTTTACAGTCAGTTTGTCGGCAATGGGCTTTCTGTTTGGTGGAGCAGGATATTTACTCATGATATTAGTGACACTCATGGCTATAGAATTAATTTGTTCAAGCCTAAGAGAATCTGTGACTGGACAACTTACGATGAAGCGTTTTTTGACCAGGCTTGTTCGAAAGGTTGTGACGATTTCTTTAATATCCATGGCACATTTCTTCGATGTCATGCTGAAGACTGGGGGGACAATTAAGGATTTAGCGCTCATCTTTTATATTATTTATGAATCGTACCAGATTGTCTCAACAGCCAGAGCTCTCGGAATTCCTATTCCACAGTTGTTTATTGATGTGTTAGACATGATGAAAAATAAATTGCGCAAAAAGCCGTAATTTCTTCATATCTGGTCATACTAAAGGAAAAAGGATGAATCAGATGGCGACACACACATACTATGTATCCGTTCAAGACGGATCAATCTCACAGCACAGAGACGCGGCTGCTTGGCAATTTCAGATAGAAGCAGATGATGACCAAATCTTGCAGTTAAGAGAGTATTTTGATGAACAGTATATGACAGATTGGAAAGGTTTCTTTCGGGCGCATGTTCCATTTCTTGAATATCATTATGATAGTCCAAACGACGAAATGGACAGGAAAAGAAAAGAGATTTACTCGATGATTCATGATCTCGGTAACGAAGAGACAAAGAACTTTATTGAGACCAATGGACTGATGAATTGAAAAAGCATGTAGACAAACCCTCGCATCCTTTGTCAGGTGCTCATGAATGTCAAATTCGCTCTGCGCCAGTACTCGTCCTTCCTAGACTGCAAAGGTTTTCTATCACGCTGAAAAGAAGACAAAAGGCTAAAAGAAAGTTCATTTTAGCCTTTTGTCAACGATCTGAAAGTATGTAGAGACATTCTACATGCTTTTATTTTCGAGGCTGTAAGATACCCCCGATTAGATCACTGATTCCGCCTCTATTTTCCTGCTGTGAGTTGGTGATTTCGTGTGAGGTACTCTGACTCTGGGGTTTGTACCGGTTATCATCTATCCCGACCCGCATTCCAGATGTTCGTTCAGATGGCTGGATAATCACAATTTGGTCCTGTTCATGAAATTCAAACAAGTAGGATTCGCCCGATGTTTGTCCAATGAACGTTTTCCAGTTCACATCTAATTTGACTTTCGGTGCTTTGCCCGTCCAAGCGACAATAGCGTCAGGATCTACACGGCAAGGTGCTTTTAAAATCAGCGGGTTTCCATTTGTTTTGATGGCAACCTGCGCCCCGTGACCTTGATACGAGAGCTTTGAAGTAAATAGCCCTTTCTGTGATAAGATCCCAACGCCTACTGGTGTCACGCCATAGTGACATTCTTCAGTAAAGGCAAGTAAATCTTCACTTTCCACGCTAACATGTTGCCAAGGACCGTTCGGCTCAAGATTGATGACGGTCACATGCTCGCTAGAATCAGCCAAGTAGCAAGTGCCTTGTCCACTCACTTCCATCATCTCAAGGTTTTCACCTGTTAATTTTCTGCTAATATGATTAAATACTTGGCTGACCACATTTCCTTTATTCGTCCCAAGTAATCGTTTACGGTATTGAAATGTACCTTGATCGGCAATCATAGCGCCTTTTTTAGCAAAAAAGATCCCGTTGCCTTCTGCTTGTAAGGTCAGTTCTTCGATCGTGTTGAAATGAAATCCCATTTGTGCCAGCTCCTTTTCTTTGTCAAGATGTGAATCCGTAGATGCGGCATAGGTCGTTTAAATCAAGGGTCGTACCTTGTCCGGTAGCGGTGATTTTCCATTCGTTCTCAACTCTCGTTAGTTCAGCACAAATGATGGAGGTACAAAATGAATAATCTTCTGTTAACTGAAAGGTACAAATCTCCTGTTGTGTGATTTGATCTGAAAGGCGCAAGTAGGCATTGGTCACCTGTCCGAAATGATGTGCCCGCTCGTGTGCATCATGTATGGTGGCAGTTACGACGATTTTATGAATATCGGGTGAGACTCTGCTTAGCTGCATAATGATGATCTCATTGTCCCGATGGCCTCCGCCGACCTGATGATCACCTAGATGGCGAACAGCTCCATCTAAGCTTTGCTGCTGATGATAATAGATGAGGTGTTTTGGAGACAGAAGCTTGTCCTCTTCATTTAAGAGAAACACTTGCGTATCTAAATCAATTGGCTGACCACATAAGTCCCAGCCAAGTCCGATATGAACTTGATCTACATTTGGATTGTCTTTTGTTAAATCTAACTTTTGTCCTTTCATGAGGTGTTTCTTAACTGCCTCAAGAGAAGCGTCTTCTTTCTCATGTTGCCTCATTGGCCATGCTTTGTTATTTTCTTGTTTTGATCCATTTGTGATGCTCATGCTGGTTTCCTCCTCGTCTGTGTAGGACAAACACTTATTGATTTACGTCATCATGGGCAAAAGGTTTCATGATTAAAATGGGATGAGGATGGAGATGATAAAAAGGTTTTAGCAAGAATACTTATTTTACATACAGACGAGATAGAAGCACTCGTTTGTTTCACTTTTCATAAAAATTCTTCAGAGAAATGTGATCTGTGGTATGATGTTTTACAAGAAGCAAGGACAGGATATGAGGGATTTCACATGCATGTATTTAAAGACTATTATCATAATACGGTCAAGCTCTCTTTTGAAGAGCAGCCTTTTTCAAGTCATCCTAAGCATGTTTGGGCTATTTGCCGCTATCAAGGAAAATGGCTACTTACTGAACATGAGGATCGTGGCTACGAATTTCCAGGAGGGAAAGTAGAGCCAAATGAAGAAGCAGATCAAGCCGCTATACGAGAGATTCACGAAGAGACGGGTGCTGTTGTTCGTGAATTAACGTATATTGGTCAATATCAGGTGCTTGGCAGAGAGAAAGTCATTGTCAAAAATATTTATTTCGCTGATATTGAAAGGCTCGTCAAGCAGGACACGTATTTTGAAACGAAAGGACCCGTTCTTTTCGCAGACTTACCAAGATCCATCGCAAAAAATAAAAATTTCAGTTTTATTATGAAAGATGATGTTTTAAGACAAAGTCTGGCTTATTTAGAAAAGAACGGTTTGATTCGTTAAAAAAAGCGCAGGGAAATGACCCTGCGCTTTTTATTTTTGCAGAAAACGGCGCTCCAGCCATTCAACAAGCTGATACATGATGGTGGCGAAGACAGCGATAATGAAAAGACTTAAGAACACGAGTGTAAAGTTGAAGACTTGAAAGCCATAGATGATCATATAGCCGAGTCCTTTTGAGGAAACAAGGAATTCTCCCACAATGACCCCAACCCAAGAAAGACCAACATTGACCTTAATGGCAGAGATCATCGTTGGAATACTTGCTGGCAAAATGACCTCACGGAAGACCGTTCTTTTTTTCGCGCCAAAGGTTTTCATGACTTTTAAATAATTCTCATCGACTTCTTGAAAGGCTGTATAAATGACGATGGTGGTAATGATCACACTGATAATGGCACCCATCGCGACAATGCTGATCATGCCTGGTCCAAGGGCAACAATTAAAATGGGGGCGAGAGCGACTTTCGGCATCGCATTTAAAATAACCAAATAAGGATCAAGTACATTTGCAAGACGGGTGGACCACCATAAGGCGGCGGCTAATAAAATGCCGCAAAAAGTACCAAGTAGAAAGCCGAGCACTGTTTCAAACAGCGTAATGCTCATATGATTAATTAATGAACCATCTGATAATTTTTGTACAAACAATTGGCAGACGGCAGATGGTGAACTGAAAATGAGCGGGTCAATCAGTCTGAAATGGCTCGCAAGCTCCCAAAGTGAAAAGAAACTGGCGAAAATGATCAACTGGTAGACTCGCGTCATGCGTTTTTCCATTCGAACTTTTTTTCGATAGGCTTCATGTAAAAGATCACTGTGTTTCAACTGTCTTCAGCTCCTTCCAAATCGTTTGAAAGAGCTCTTGGAAACTTGCTGTCTGTCTCGCTTCAAAAGGAGAGAGCGTCCTCAGATCATCTGGAACGGTAAACATTCGCTGGATAGAGCCGGGATGCTTTGAGAATAAGAAAATGCGATCACTCATCGCAATGGCTTCGCCGATGTCATGCGTGACAAGAACAGCCGTTTTTTGATAGTTTTTTAATGTGTGAAAGACGAGGTCTTCTAATGTCAGTTTCGTCTGGTAATCTAGTGCTGAAAATGGCTCATCTAGCAGAAGCAGGCCGGGATCAACTGCAAGCGTTCGGGCGAGAGCCGCACGCTGCCTCATCCCACCTGACAGCTCTTTCGGGTATTTTTCTTCGACATCATTGAGTCCAAGCTTTGGCAGTAAGCTAAGGGCGGCTGAGGTGGCTTCATGTGAATCTTGTTTTGCAATTTTTAACCCGAGAATGACATTTTCCTTGATCGTTTTCCATGGGAACAAATAATCTTGCTGGAGCATATAACCGATTTGATGCTCCTGTTGATTCGGTTCTTTTCCTTCGATTAAAATTCGACCTTCAGAGGGTGGCGTAATGCCTGCGATGATGGAAAGCAAGGTTGTTTTCCCGCAGCCGCTAGGACCAATAAATGAGATGAATTCACCTTGAGTGATCTCCATATTGATGTGCTGTATGGCCGTTGTTTTTTCTTTTAAAGAGAAGTATGTGTGGGTCACATGGTCAATTTGAAGGAAAGACATGTGCTACCTCCTGTTCTATTTGTGATCTGTGACCTTCTTGGCAATGGATGAATCGACAAGTTGTTTGTACGGGATAAATTCCGGTAGTTCACCACTTGCCTTCATGATTTCCTGTAATTTGTTCCATTCCTCTTCATTTAGAAGGGGATCTGTTGCATAGGAGTTCTGCTGTTTGTAGCGTTTGATAGCTGTTGATAAGACATCAAGGTCTGTATCAGGAAATTGAGATTGGATTGTCTCGGCAATCTCCTCTGGGCTCTTTGCTTTGACCCATTTTTGCGCTTTGTAAATGGCACGAGTAAAGGCTTCAGCTGTCTCTTTGTTTTCTTCTAAGTAACTCTTCTTTGCCATAAAGGTGGTATAAGGCACCTTGCCGGAAGCCTCACCAAAGGAGGCGGTAATGTACCCTTTGCCTTCTTTTTCGATTAAGGAAGCTGTCGGTTCGAATAACTGCACAAAATCGCCAGTTCCAGAGGAAAAAGCACCTGAAATGTTGGCAAAATCAATATTTTGAATCATGCGAAGATCCTGTTTCAAATCAATGCCTTCTTTTTTCAGGACATATTCACCGACCATTTGCGGCATGCCGCCTTTCCGTTGTCCGAGAAAGTCCTTTCCTTTCAATTGATCCCAAGAGAATTGATTGATTTTCTCCCTTGAAACAAGAAATGTACCGTCTGTTTGTGTCAGCTGTGCAAAGTTCATGACAGAGTCTTTCGTGTCTTGTGCTTCCACATAAATAGAAGATTCAGATCCGGTCAGAGCGATATCAGCGCCGCCGGATAAGAGAGCTGTCATTGTTTTATCGCCGCCCCAAGTGGTTTTTAATTCAACCTCTAAGCCTTCATCTTTGAAAAATCCTTCGGATAGGGCGACATAAAGCGGTGCATAAAAGACCGAATGGGTCACCTCGGCTACTTGTACGGTCTGCTCTTGGTCTTTTTTACAGGCGACAAATGGAATAAAGAGCAGGACAACGAATATGAATGCCAGTCTGACTTTAATGGAACGATTCAAGAGTAATTCGCCTCCTTTGTTCTAGGTCACTAATTAAAGTATGTCAAAAGGGATTTTTGGTGAGTGCCTAGATGAAATAAGAAGCGCATTGTTTATTTATAGAACGTGTCTTTTTTTCTATACTAGAAGCATGAATGCTTTCTTGTATTTGGAAGAAATAAAGGAGCGGTTTCGTGTATAGATTGAGTTGGGTATTTGTTGGTTGGTATGTAGTGGGTCTTATTTTAATGGTCTTTTTTGAAGTGCCGGCATGGCTTCAGTTTGCGAATGGTATCTTTCTTGTGCTTTACGCCTGCTGCGTCATTGAGATTGGCCGAAATATTTACGGGACATGGAGCTTTGTGATCGTAAGAGCAGCCATTGTGGGTGTGTTGACGTTTACGGTTGAATGGGTGGGGATCACAACTGATTTTCCATTTGGGGCTTATGATTATTATCCGACGCTTGGATTTCTTGTGGCGGGAGTGCCTTTGACGATCGCTTTTGCATGGGTTGGTGTGTTTTTAAATAGTCTTTTTTTATCAAGACAACAATCGAAGTGGAAACGAGCCGTCGAAACCGGTATATGGATTGTGCTGCTTGATCTCATATTAGATCCGGTAGCGGCTGAACGAAAGTTTTGGGTGTGGTATGACGGCGGAGGTTTCTTTGGTATCCCTTTTGAGAATTTTGTCAGCTGGGGTATCATTGGAGCAGGACTTTCATTTCTGTTCCCGCTCGTCTCCATTGATCAGCAGGCATTGCGCTGGAATGGGCGTATTTATCAGGCCATGGTGTTCTTCTTTGGTCTTTTAGCATTAAAGGGCGGGCTGGATGTCATTTTTTATTTAGCACTGATCATTGTCATCTTGTGTGAAGGAAGGGTTCGATTTGAAAGAAAGCGACAAAAACCGATCGTTTAGACGACTCTTTTATTTTTATCTTAAACGATATTTACTGAACAAACATTTTCGCTGTGTCATGATGAAAGGTACGGTTGACCCAAAGGAGAAGCATCCTGTTCTTTATCTTGCTAATCACAGTTCATGGTGGGATGGACTGATCATTTTTCTTTTAATAGAACAAATGTCTGAGCTGGATCATGCCATGATGATGGAAGAGAAGCAGTTGAAGCAATATGCTTTTTTTCAAAAACTTGGTGCATTTCCAGTTCATAAAGAGAAGCTGAAAAGTGTCAAGCAGGCATTAATGACTGCAAAGGAGAAGATGGAGGCTGGCGGGGCTGTGTGGCTCTTCCCGCAGGGGAAAATTATGCACCAAGACACACGGCCGCTTGAACTGGAAGGCGGAGCTTCTTTTTTAGTCAGGCAATTTGAGCAGGTCGTCATCAAACCTGTGACGCTGCATTATACATTTAATCAATTTCAAAAACCGACGGTATCGGTTGAGTTTGGAGAAGATGTCCTAGTAGCTGGCGGATCACTTCGCAGTAAGGAAGTAACAAGTTTACTCGGAGACCTGCTTGAAACACAGTTAAACGCACATCAAGCACAGGTTATTGCTGATCCAGATTTTTCAACAAACGAACAATTTAGGCAGGTGACAAGGACAAGCCGGTCAACTAGTGATGCGTTTGATTCCTTTAAAAAGTGGGTGAAAACATGGCGGTCTTCTTAATTGTCATCAGCGTTTTGCTGCTCTGCCAATTGATGTTTACGATTTGGAATATGAAGCAATTTCCTGTACTCAAGCCGGCATCTCTTTCACCTGATGAACCCATTTCATTATCGATCCTCATTCCAGCGAGAAATGAAGAAAAACGGCTGGAAGCCTGCCTTCAGTCGATTGTTGATCAGCGTCTCCATCCGAAAGAGCTGATCGTGCTGGATGATCACTCGACAGATCAGACGAGAATGATTGCAGAGGGCTTCGCAGAGACATATCCATGGATTCGTGTGCAGTCAGGTCAAGTATTGAAGCGCGGCTGGCTTGGAAAATCATATGCTTGTTCCCAGCTTGCTGAGGCAGCATCTTCTGATTGGCTGTTATTTTTAGATGCAGATGTCCGCTTAAAACAAGGTGCTATTGAAGCGGTGTACAAGCAGTTATGCATACAAAAAACGGGCATGCTTTCAGGTTTCCCAGAGCAAAAAACGGGAACGCCTTTTGAGCATCTTGTCGTTCCTATGATGATGTTTACGATTGGCTGTCATCTGCCAGTGAAGTGGGTCAGAACATCTCAACATCCTGCTTTTGCCGCAGCACATGGCGGTTTTATTGCCATTGAAAAGAACTGTTATCACGAAATAGGTGGTCATGAAGCGATCAAGGATTCTCTTGTGGATGATATGGCTTTGGCTAAACGAGTGAAAGCGAAGGGCTTTCCGTTCACACTGGCAAGTATTCATTCTTTTGTCTACATGAGAATGTATGAGAGTGGACAGGAAGTATGGGAAGGATATCGGAAAAATTTGTTCCCGGGAGTGAATCGAAACATTGCTTTGTTAAGCAGTGTCTTTTGTTTATACTCCGTCCTTTATGTAGTTCCTGTTATTTGCTTTATGATCGCACTGATTCATTTTGATGTGGTCAATCTCTGTTTAGCCCTTCTCTGCTACGGGCTGGGTGTATCCATTAAAGCGGTCATTGATATCGAAAATGGAAGAACGTCTACGATGGCCTTTTTATTGCCGGTCAGTATTATAAGCCTGATGGCCATTGGTTTTGCTTCTATGAAAATTGGGCTGAAAAAAGAAGGCTATGAATGGAAAGGAAGAAGGTACGAATGAAAAAAGTGATCATTATTGGCGGCGGACTTGGCGGGTTATCGGCTGCGATTCGCTTACAGTCACGCGGTTTCCAGGTCACCATTTTAGAAAAAGAAGCTTCTTTAGGCGGGAAATTACAACGCCATCAAGCGTCTGGCTACTCTTTTGATTTAGGGCCGAGTACCATTACAATGAAGGCGTATTTTGAGGAAGTATTTACCTCCTGTCATAGACGAATGGAGGATTATGTGACGTTTTATCCGATTTTCCCGCTTACTAAAAACGTTTTTTCAGATGGACATACGGTCGAGTTTACGCCAGATATTGAGCAAATGGAATCACAAATTGCAGTTTTTAGTCCAGAGGATGCAAAGCGATACCGGGCATTTTTACAGGAATCGAAGAAGCTTTTTCAAATGGCAGAGGATCAGTTTTTAAATCGTTTATTATTGAGCTGGAAGGATAAAGCGGATATCAAGTTAATGAAAGCCCTTCTTGCAGTCAAACCTTTTACATCCGTTCAGCGCTTGCTGCGTCAATATTTTCGTCATCCTCATACATTGGCGATGTTTGGCCGGTATGCGACTTACATTGGCTCTTCTCCATACGAGGCACCTGCTATTTTTAATATGATGGCTTATTTAGAAGGAGAAAAAGGCATTTACGGTATTAAGGGCGGTACGTATCGTTTAGTTGAGGCATTTGAGACACTAGCAAAGGAATTGGGTGTCCAAATTCATCTTAATGAATCAGTCAAAAAGATTCATGTAAAGAATAAGCGAATCCAAGGAGTTGAAACGGATCAACAGTTATATGAAGCAGATCAAGTCATTGCGGGGGCAGATGCACTGACTGTTTATCGCCAATTAATTGATGAAGAAGACCGCCCGAGCTTTGGAAATCAAAAACTGGCAAACATTGAGCCATCGTTATCAGGTTTTGTTCTTTTGTTGGGCGTCCCTAAAGTCTATGAACAATTGTCTCATCACAACGTGTTTTTTCCAGAGAATTATGAACAAGAATTCAAGGATATTTTTCAGAAAAAACAGCTTCCTCATGATCCGACGCTTTACATCTGTTATTCAGGTCATTCAGAGCCAGCTTTAAGCGGAGGGCCAGGAAGAAGTAACTTGTTTGTATTGGCCAATGCGCCATATGTGACAAAAGAGCAAAATTGGGACATGCTAAAGGAGACATATGGCCAGCATATGAAAACAAAACTAAAGGAAAAGGGTCTCTTTGATCTTGACCAGCTTGTAGAATTTGAAGCGGTACAAACCCCGCTTGATTTACAGCAAAAAACGGGAGCGTATCATGGGGCCATTTATGGCATGTCGTCAAACTCATTCAAGCAGGCATTTTTTCGCATCAATAATCAATCAAAGGATATTGAAGGACTTTGGTTTGTTGGCGGCACAAGTCATCCAGGCGGCGGCACTCCGATGGTGACAAAATCAGGACAGCTCGTCGCAGAGGCCATTATCAAGCATTTGACGTAACACCGAATGAAAAGGAGAGAATTCAAGTGATTGTGGAAAAGAGAAGGTTCCCGTCGCCACATCCGCATATTCACTTATATACAGTGACATATGAGGCCGATGGACTTCGGATGAAGGGGCTGCTCGCTGAACCGGCCGGAGAAGGTCTCTATGACGGTTTTTTATATTTACGGGGCGGCATTAAAAATGTGGGAATGGTTAGACCTGGCCGAATTGTGCAATTTGCTGCGCAAGGGTTTGTCGTCTTTGCGCCCTTCTACCGAGGGAATCAAGGAGGCGAAGGGAACGAGGATTTTGCCGGAGAAGACCGGAAAGATGCATTTGCTGCATTTCAGCTGTTGAAACATCATCAAAAGGTGAAGCAGGAGCGCATTCATATCTTTGGTTTTTCCCGCGGCGGAATTATGGGCATATGGACCGCTGTTGAAATGAAGCATGAGGCCGCTTCCTTTGTGACATGGGGAGGCGTAAGTGATATGAAGCTCACCTATGAAGAACGTGTGGATATGAGAAGAATGATGAAGCGTGTGATAGGAGGTCCTCCGCATAAGATACCAGAAGCATATGAGGCTAGAACGCCTTTGAATCATGTGCACCAAATTGAAGCACCTGTCCTAATCATTCATGGGGAGCTGGATGAGAATGTATCCATTGAGCATGCGTATTTATTAGAAGATGCCCTGCGTCAGCATGGCAAGTCTGTGGAAACATGGTATTTTCACGGATATCATCATTATTTCCCGCCACAGCATAACCGGGAGATTGTCAGACGGTTGACGACATGGATGCACAGCCGAAAAGGCGGAAATGTGGTAAAATAAACGGTAGAAAGAAATATAGAAAGTAGGGGGATTTTCATTATGGGAATGCCTGTTGAATTTAATACAATGATTGTCACAAAAGGAAAAGAGACAAGAATTGAAGAAAATGTGTTTGAGCTCATGAAGGAAGGGTACCGCATTTATCCATTAAATATTCCGCTTGAGGTGCGTAAAACGAAAGACGGAGAAAAAACGGGAACAGCACATGTTGAAAAGCTGGAGCTCACAGACAATATCACGAAGGTGACATACCGTCTTATGTCATTGCATTCAACGAACTAAAAAAGCTGAGGGATTCATTCCCTCAGCTTTTTCCTTTTGATTAGACGAGTGGTCCGCCTTTTGCTTCAATATCACTTGCTGCATGGCTGAATTTTTTAAAGTTCTTTTTAAATTCATTTGCAAGGAAGTTTGCTTTTTCTTTGTAAGCCTCTTGATCGTCCCATGTTTTAGCAGGCTGAAGCACTTCATCTGGCACTCCCGGAATATGAAGCGGGATGTGTAATCCGAAGATGTCGTCAGTGATCATTTCAGCGTTGTCAAGATCGCCTTCGATCGCTGCCTGCACCATTGCTCTTGTATGAGCAAGATTCATTCGTTTGCCCGTACCGTAGCCGCCGCCAGTCCAGCCTGTATTCACAAGGAATACTTTTGCGCCGTGCTCATCGATTTTTTTACCAAGCATTTCAGCATAGACATGAGCAGGAAGTGGCAAGAATGGTGAACCAAAGCAAGTAGAGAACGTTGTTTCTGGTGACGTCACGCCACGCTCAGTTCCCGCTAATTTACTTGTGTAACCGCTCAAGAAGTGGTACATCGCTTGTTCTTTCGTTAAACGGCTGATTGGAGGTAAAACGCCGAATGCATCAGCTGTTAAAAAGACGATAGCAGATGGGTGACCTGCAATACTTGGTTTCACGATGTTATCAATCATTTCGATTGGGTAAGCCGCACGTGTATTTTCAGTAAAGAATGTGTCATCATAATCTGCTTCACGTGTTTCTTCATCAAGTACTACATTTTCAAGCACTGATCCGAAGCTGATGGCTTTGTAAATTTGGGGTTCTTTTTCTTCACTTAAGTTCACGCATTTTGCATAGCATCCGCCTTCAATATTGAAGACACCTGTGTTAGACCAGCCGTGCTCATCGTCTCCAATCAGCTTACGGCTTGCACTTGCAGAAAGCGTCGTTTTTCCAGTACCTGAAAGGCCGAAAAATAAAGCAACATCGCCTTCTTGACCGACGTTAGCAGAGCAGTGCATTGATAAAATATCTTGTTCAGGAAGCAGGTAGTTCATAACAGAGAAAATGGATTTTTTCATCTCTCCTGCATATTCTGTTCCACCGATCAGAATCGTCCGTTTTTCAAAAGAAACGATAATAAACGTTTCAGAGTTTGTGCCATCTGTTTCAGGATCTGCTTTAAAGTGAGGTGCAGATAAGATGGTGAAAGGTTTTTCGTTTGATGATGGTGTTGATCCATCAGGTCTGATGAATAGCTGCTTTGCAAAAAGATTGTGCCAAGCGAATTCATTTACAACTGTAATTGGCATACGGTATTTTTCGTCAGCACCGGCAAAACCATCAAAGACAAATAGTTCATCACGTTCTTTTAAGTATGACACAACCTTTGTATATAAACGATCAAATGCCTCTTTTGAGATCGGCTGATTGACTTGACCCCAATCAATTTTATGTTCAGAGTTTTCTTCTTTTACGATGAATTTATCTTTAGGCGAACGTCCAGTGTAGGCACCCGTTGTGGCGCGGACAGCACCAGTTGAAGTTAAAACGCCTTCATTACGTGCCAAAATCTTTTCAACAAGTTTCGGAACAGATAAATTTTGGTGCGTATTTTCTAATGAGAGCAATGACTGCAAATCTTCTTTTAAATCCACTGAGTTCATAAAAAAACCCTTCCTTTACCGTTGAATTTGTTTGTTTCGATTAGTATAACACATTGATAATAATAGTCTATACTATTTAAACATTTTTGTGTGTGTTTTTTCATTTCTGCTATGAAAATATGCTTTTTGGTGATGCTAATGATGAGGTGAAAAAAAGGGGAGATAATTCCTATGAACCATTGACATGACGCAAGGGTTTAAGATAAGATATCTTATTGAACGGATACTCTTATCCCGAGTTGGTGGAGGGACAGGCCCGATGAAGCCCAGCAACCGGTTTCTTATGAAAAAGGCATGAACATGCTGAGAAACCAAGGTGCTAACCTGATGCAAGGTACAAGAACACCTTGAGCGATAAGAGTGAAAGGCATGCGATCTCAGACCCTTTCCTCGCAATGAAGGAAATGGTTTTTTTATTTTTGGGATATCATATGAACAAATTGCCAATAACATCTCTAATATAAACATGTTGAAATATAAGAGGGAACGAGTTCCGTATCATATTGGAGGCCTCATCTTGGGATGATGTGGTCTTGTACAGGAGGAAATAGCCATTATGAGTCAAAATCGTCGTTTATTTACTTCAGAATCAGTGACCGAAGGACATCCAGATAAAATCTGTGATCAAATTTCAGACAGCATTTTGGATGAAATTTTAAAGAAAGATCCAAATGCACGTGTTGCCTGTGAAACTTCTGTAACAACCGGTCTCGTATTAGTAAGCGGTGAGATTACAACGTCTACTTATGTTGACATTCCAAAGACGGTGCGTGACACGATTAAGGAAATTGGCTACACACGTGCGAAATATGGTTTTGATGCGGAAACATGTGCGGTTCTTACATCAATTGATGAACAGTCTGCTGATATTGCGCAAGGTGTAGACAAAGCGCTTGAAGCACGTGAAGGAACAATGACTGAAGAAGAAATTGATGCGATCGGTGCAGGTGACCAAGGTCTGATGTTTGGTTTTGCAAATAACGAAACTGAAGAGCTTATGCCACTGCCGATTTCTCTTGCACATAAATTATCTCGCCGTTTAACAGAAGTACGCAAGAATGAAACACTTGCATACCTTCGTCCAGACGGAAAAACTCAAGTAACAGTTGAATATGATGAACAAAACAAACCAGTTCGTATTGATACGGTGGTTATTTCTACACAGCATGCACCAGAAGTGACGCTTGAACAAATTCAAAGCGACTTAAAAGAGCATGTCATCCGCCCTGTCGTTCCAAGTGAACTGATCGATGAAGAAACAAAATACTTCATCAACCCAACAGGCCGCTTTGTTATCGGTGGACCTCAAGGGGATGCTGGTTTAACTGGACGTAAAATCATCGTTGACACTTATGGCGGGTATGCTCGTCACGGTGGCGGTGCTTTCTCTGGTAAGGATGCAACGAAGGTTGACCGTTCTGCAGCATATGCGGCTCGCTATGTAGCGAAAAACATCGTAGCAGCTGGTCTTGCAGATTCATGTGAAGTGCAGCTTGCTTATGCAATTGGTGTTGCACAGCCTGTCTCCATTTCAATTGATACATTTGGAACAGGAAAAGCCTCTGAAGAGAAATTAATTGAAGTGGTACGTGCAAACTTTGATCTTCGTCCAGCTGGCATTATTAAAATGCTTGACTTACGTCGTCCGATCTATAAACAAACCGCTGCATACGGACATTTTGGCCGTCATGACTTGGATCTTCCGTGGGAAAAAACGGATAAAGCCGACACGCTTCGCAAGGAAGCATTAGGAGAATAACAACATACAAAACCGCTTATTTTAAGCGGTTTTCCTTTTGATTAAAAAAAAATCTACAAAAAGCGTAAAAATGTGAAACAAAATTGGACAAAATACTGTCTAATTATAGGTCTACTTTTAAGAAATAACATAACGTGGAGGCAATAATATGTGTGGGTTTGTTGGTGTATTTAATCACCGTCCATTGTCCGAAACTACTGAGCAGGAAGAGTTAATTAAGCAAATGAATCGTCTCATCGTTCATCGAGGTCCGGATGATGAGGGGTACTTTCATGATGAGCATGTAGGATTTGGATTTAGACGTTTAAGTATTATAGATGTTGAACACGGAAAGCAGCCGCTTTCTTATGAAGATGAAAAATATTGGATTATTTTCAACGGAGAAATTTATAACTATGTGGAGCTGAAAGAAGAGCTTGTGAAAAAAGGCTATACGTTCAGCACAGATTCTGATACGGAAGTCCTTCTTGCCACATATCGTCACTATAAAGAAGAAGCGGCATCGAAGCTTCGCGGCATGTTTGCCTTTTTAATTTGGGATAAAGAAGCGCAGTTATTATATGGCGCAAGAGATCCTTTCGGCATTAAACCGCTCTATTTTACACAAATGGATGACCAAGTGTACTTTGCTTCTGAACGCAAAAGTTTAATGGCTGTGAATGAGAACATTTTATTTGATGAGACTGCTTTGCAGCAGTACATGTCTTTTCAGTTCGTTCCTGAGCCAAATACACTTGATCAAAAAGTGCACAAAGTCGAGCCAGGTCATCAGTTTACACTGCGTCCAGGCCAAGACATTGCATTTAAGACTTACTGGAAAGTTCAATTCAAGCCTGAACAAACACAAGAGCAGAAATTAGTAGAAGAAGTACGTGATGCTATCTATGATTCTGTAAAAGTCCACATGAGAAGTGATGTGCCTGTTGGTTCATTCCTATCAGGCGGGATCGATTCTTCTTTCATCGTGTCGGTCGCAAAGGAATTTCACCCTGAACTGAAGACATTCTCTGTTGGTTTCCAGCAGGATGGATTCAGTGAGGTAGATGTAGCAAAAGAAACAGCTGATAAGCTGGGATTGCAAAACTTTAGTGCTGTGATTTCTCCTGAGGAATATATGAATGAGCTTCCGAAGATCGTCTGGCATTTAGATGATCCTTTGGCTGATCCAGCGGCGATTCCATTGTATTTCGTAGCAAAAGAAGCGAAAAAACAAGTCACAGTTGTTCTTTCAGGTGAGGGAGCAGACGAGCTATTCGGTGGATATAATATTTACCGTGAACCGCTATCTCTAAAGCCTTTTGAATCTGTACCATCCATGCTGAAAAAGCTTCTTCTTCGTCTGGCTCGTTTAATGCCAGAAGGAATGAAAGGGAAGAGCTTTATCGTTCGCGGCTGTACGCCATTAGAGGAACGTTATATCGGCAATGCGAAAATCTTTGAAGAGCCAGTGAAGAAAAACCTCTTAAAGCAGTATGATCCGAACATCACGTATCGTGACGTGACGAAAACATACTTCGAGGAAAGCGCAGGCTACAGTGATATTAACAAAATGCAATATGTTGATATACATACGTGGATGCGCGGGGATATCCTGCTGAAAGCAGATAAGATGACAATGGCGAATTCTCTTGAGCTTCGTGTTCCATTCCTTGATAAGGTCGTATTTGAAGCAGCTTCTAAAATTCCAGAAGAGCTGAAAACGAAAGACGGCACAACGAAATATTTATTGCGTAAAGCAGCAGAAGGCATTGTGCCGGACCATGTGTTAAACCGTAAAAAACTAGGTTTCCCTGTGCCAATTCGTCATTGGCTGAAAAATGAGATGAACGCTTGGGCGAAAGATATCATTAAAAACAGTCAAACAGATGAATACATTAACAAGGCATATGTTCTTGATTTATTAAATGATCATTGTGCTGGAAAAGCCGATCATAGCCGTAAGATTTGGACTGTCCTGATCTTTATGATCTGGCATAGCATCTATGTAGAGCGCAGCATTGATCCAGAGCAGTTGAATCACCAGCCGAAAGAAGTTATTTTTAGCTAATGAAAAAGGTTTTCAGCTTTGTGCTGAAAACCTTTTTTGTCATGATAGAAAGTGGTGGAAAAGGGTAAAATAACAAGTGGTACACAGTTATTGCTTAATATCCTGAAAAAAACATGATAAAGTGAAGATACATGTATGATGTTAACGCGATAAAAGGGAACGATAGTATTGTCCTTTTTCTACATATTCTCTGCGGATACGATCCATGTCTTGGATATCTTCATCTGTTAACTGGCGAACGACTTTGGCTGGGCGGCCAAAAGCGAGTGAACCTTTTGGGATGACTTTTCCTTGCGGGACAAGGCTACCTGCACCAATAAAGGCTCCTTCGCCAATTTCCGCACCATCGAGAATGATGGATCCCATGCCAATGAGGGCATTTTTTCGAATGATAGAGCTATGTAATGTGACTTGGTGTCCAATGGTAGCACCATCTTCAATCAGAAGTGTTTTTCCAGGACTTTGATGCAGACAGGATAAGTCTTGAATGTTGACGTTTTTTCCAATTCTCACAGGAGCTACATCGCCTCTAATGACCGTTTGGAACCAAACGCTTGAATATTCTCCAATTGTGACATCACCTGTAATGGTGGCGTTTTCTGCAACAAAGACCGATTCATGAATCTCAGGTGTAAACTGATGATATGGATAAATCACTTTTTCGACTTCCTTTCTTAATACAACATTTGTGAGGTGTTTACTTTGTGGACTTGGCATGCTGAAAGACCGGTTGGTACAATTGTCATTGTACATGGTGCTAGTGAATATCATGGCCGATATAAATGGCTGATCGAAATGTGGCGAAATGCAGGCTATCACGTCGTCATGGGTGACCTGCCTGGGCAAGGGACATCGACACGTGCGAGAGGCCACATTCGTTCTTTTCAAGAATACATTGATACAGTCGATGAATGGATTGAACATGCGAAGTCGTTCAGACTTCCGACATTTTTACTTGGACATAGTATGGGGGGACTGATTTCGATTGAATGGTTCAAGCAGTATACCCATACGAAGATTGATGGCCTTATTTTATCATCACCTTGTTTAGGTCTGCAATTTAAACCGAAGAAGCTGATGGATTTTGCGTCAAAAGGGCTAAATGTGCTGGCGCCGTCTTTTAAAGTCGAATCTGGGCTGTCGATTGAACTTGCCACGCGGAATCAAGATGTGATAGAGGCAGATTCGAATGATTCGCTTTATGTGACGAAGGTGTCGGTTCGCTGGTATCGAGAACTGGTGAAAAATATCGATGCGGCGATGCAGCCTACGAATGTTTTTCGGTCGATTCCACTCCTGCTCATGCAGGCAGGCGATGACAAGATTGTAGATAAAACAAGAGTGATGAAATGGTTCAATGGCATTGAATCAACCAATAAATCATACCGTGAATGGGAAGGGCTTTATCATGAGATTTTTAATGAGCCCGAGCGAGAAGAAGTGTTTAAGGCGGCAAGAGCCTTTACTGATCAATATATTTGATTGTGAGCTTAAGTTGGGGGTGGATTGATTTGTCAGTACCAGAACGTCCTTTTGCACTGATGACGAAGGTGTATAAAGATATTTTTCCGTTAGTTCATCAGGAGCTAAAAAAGTGGCGGGCGCATGCAGAAATGATTGAAAACGAAGAACTGAGAACGCAGGCACTAGCGAGCATATCCAGTAAAACCTTTCACTGTGAAGGCGGGGGAATTTTATCTCTTCTTGCAGGTGAAGCGAAGGAAACGTGTATTGAATTCATTGTGGCGTACCAAACGATTAGCGATTACTTAGATAATTTGTGTGACCGCAGTACATCACTTGATCCAAAGGATTTTCATATGCTGCATCAGGCAATGAGAGATGCACTCGATATTCATGCGGAGCTTAAGCCGTATTATCAATTCCGTGATGATCAAGAGGATCATGGGTACCTGCATGCGCTAGTCAGGACGTGCCAAGATGTGCTGTCACGTCTAGCGCATTATCCGATCATTCAGCCCTATTTACATACGCTGTGTGATTATTATAGTGATTTACAAGTACATAAGCATGTGGTTCCTCATGAGCGTGAACCCCGATTAGAGTCATGGTTCCGCCAGTATGAAAAGGATTTACCGAAGATGGAGTGGTATGAGTTTTCCGCATGTGCAGGATCAACGCTGGGCATTTTCTGTCTTGTGGCTTATGCACTGCAGCCTGATTTTACAGAGAAGCAGGCGAAGCAAATTTACGAAAGTTATTTCCCTTATATCCAAGGTCTGCACATCTTACTGGACTATTTAATCGACCAAGAAGAGGACAGGCTGGAAGGCGATTTGAATTTTTGCTCGTACTACAACTCTCATCATGAGATGATGGATAGACTACAGCATTTTATTGAAAAAGCGGATGAACAGCTGAAAGGCATTCCACACGAGAACTTTCACAAACTAATCAATAGAGGGTTACTTGCGGTCTATTTGTCTGATGAAAAAGTGACAGCCCAAAAAGAGATGAACAAGCTGGCAAAGCGGTTGATCAAATCAAGCGGGAAAACATCGTTCTTTTTCTATATCAATGGCAGAGCCTATCGCACCTATCAGAAAATGCCTTGGATGAAATCTTCATAAAGGATAAAGTAAGCTCATCAGCTTGTAGAAAACAAAATGGTTTTCTACAAGCTTTTTTGTTTTGAACGGTTTTGCTTGGGCGATGTACCCTTTTTAAGGCGAACCATGATCAGACGTATCCTCTTTTTTCATTACAATCCTCTTATTTGCTGCCGATAATATTCTTAGTGTACGAAAAATAGGAGAAAAGTATGGATTGAATGAATCGTATCTACTCCTTATGACGTATATTTGTTGAAAAACTTAAAAAAGGGGAAGGTCGAATATGTCATTTTTTAAAAAGTTTGCAGCAAGTGTAGGAATCGGTGCAGCAAAAGTGGATACAATTTTGGAGAAAGATGCGTATGAACCGGGAGAAGAAGTAAAGGGAACAGTCCATGTGAAGGGCGGAAAAGTGCCTCAAGATATCCGCTATATTGATTTAAAGTTGAAAACATGGTACACCATTGTAAAAGATGATGAAGAGCAACGAAAACACACAACCATCCATTCTGTCCGAGTGACTGAATCATTCACGATTCAGCCTGGGGAAGCTCAGCAGTTTACATTCTCGTTTCACCTTCCTCTTGATACACCAATGACTGTAGGTAAAGTAGAGGTTGCTGTTGTGACAGACCTTGATATTCAAGGTGGTATTGATAAATTTGATCATGACCGCATTTTTGTAAACGCACACCCTTGGGTGAATCGTGTGCTTGAAGCTGTTGGAAACTTAGGCTTTCACCTTCATGAAGCAGACTGCGAAGAAGCACCTTATTTTAGGCGCCGCCTTCCCTTTGTTCAAGAATTTGAGTTCATACCGACTTCCGACTATTATCGTCAAATGCTTGATGAGTTAGAGGTGATTTTCTTCATTGATGAAGAGGGGTTAGATATCATTTTTGAAGTCGACCGTAGAGCAAGAGGGCTGCGTGGCTGGCTGGAAGAAATGTATAATGACGGAGAACAGCTTGTACGTGTCCGCTTTACTCAATCAGAGCTTGCAGATGTAGAAGAGCTGGAAGTAGTACTTGAAGAAATCATTGACCAATACGCTTATTAAATAAAAAAACTCAAATCCATTAAGAGGATTTGAGTTTTTTTTCGATGGCTACCACGAAGGGCGGATCGTTTTGAATATTCATGTATTGATAAGAGATCACCTGTACTTCTTCGTGATGGAGTGTTTTGCAATAATCAAGAAGGATGTCCTTCTCTTTTTTTCCTTCGGGGTGCCCGTGGTAAATCACAAGAACGATCAGACCTCCAGGCTTAAGCCAATCCATGAGCTGTTTGATCGCTTCAATGGTCGTAGGGGCATGAGTTGTGACGGTTTTATCGCCTCCTGGTAAGTACCCAAGATTGAACACTGCACCAGATATGTGACCATAAGCTTCGGCTGGCAGATGCTCAGCAAGTTGTTCATGTCCGTCATGGATAAGGTGAACGTAAGGGTAGTGCTCACCAAGTCTTTTGCTTGTTTGCTCGATGGCTTCCTTCTGTACATCGAATGCGAAAACTTGTCCATCCTTTCCGACAAGGTCAGCTAAATAGTGTGTATCATGGCCATTTCCCATCGTTGCATCAATGACAATATCTCCTTTTTGACAAGCACGCTCTAACAGCTCTTTACTAAAAGGGAGCATCCGTTTTAAAATCATTTTGCCGCTTCTTCCAATCTGACGAAGCGTTTGCCTTGGTAGCTGTTACGTCTTTCAAGCTCAGCATTAATGGCATTGAGCACTTCCCATTTATTCACACTCCACATTGGACCTACCATTAATTCAATGGGACCATCGCCTGTAATACGATGAATAATCATTTCTGGGGGCAGGATCTCCAGCTGATCACAGACAAGCTGGACATATTCCTCTTGGCTGAGAAATTCTAGTTTGCCTTTCTCATATTGCTTCACCATCGGTGTTCCTTTTAACAGGTGAAGTAGATGAATTTTAATTCCTTGCACATCTAAATCAGCGACAGCTTTTGCTGTTTCCATCATCATATCTCGGTTTTCAAGAGGAAGACCGTTGATGATATGTGAACAGACTCGAATGCCATGTTTTCGCAGTTTTTCTACACCTTCTACGTAGCATTCATAATCATGGGCACGGTTGATGAGCATCGCTGTCCGCTCATGTACAGTTTGTAGACCAAGTTCAACCCATAGATACGTCCGCTCATTTAACTCAGCTAAATATTCCACGACGTCATCTGGCAGACAATCAGGTCTTGTGGCAATCGATAAACCAACCACTCCATCCAGATTCATAACGGTTTCGTATTTTTCTTTTAAAACAGGAAGCGGCGCATGTGTATTTGTGTAAGCTTGGAAATACGCCATGTATTTTCCGTCTTTCCATTTTGTATGCATCCGGTCCTTGATTTCATTAAATTGAGTGATGAGATCATCCGCACGGTTCCCTGCAAAATCACCAGATCCTGCTGCGCTGCAAAATGTGCAACCTCCATGTGCGACAGTACCATCACGGTTTGGACAATCAAAGCCGCCGTCTAATGCGACTTTAAATACTTTATGACCAAAGTGCTCACGCAAATGATAATTCCATGTGTGATAACGTTTTTCGCTGTTTGAATATAAAAAAGGGTTATGCTGATCCAAGTCAGTAACCTCCTTGCATAATAATAGGCATCCTTAAAGTTTAACAAAAATCACGAAAGAGGACAATTGAATCTGTCCAACATTTTCTTTAGTGAAAAAGCTTTACGTGGGCAAAATAGGCGAGAGAAATGATGAAATGGAGGGATGGCTAGATGGCAACTAGAAAATCAATCGATGAATTTGTCCAAAAAAGCACTGAGACTCTTGAGTTTGCAAGCGAACAGTTTGATTTGAGCTCTCGCCAAGAACATTATAACGAGGAAGAATTTTCAAAAGCGCAGCTCATGCTAGAGGATGCAGTGAATGAATTAGAAAAGTTAAAAGATGTCGCCAATGATCAGCAAAGAGAACGTTTAGACAGAACGCGTGTACAAATTCAAAGTCTGCAAAACCAAATGATTTTAGGTATTTCATACGAGAACGAATGATGAACAGATCCTTCTTTTAAGGGTCTGTTTTATTTTTTGGCTGTTTTCGCAAAGATTGTTGTTTTTGGATATATATTTGTCATAGGTTTTTGTTCTGTTAAAGTATGTTATATATAGAAATTGCAAATATCTTCAAGGGGGTAGAAGAAATGTGGGAGACTCTTCCTGATTGGTTTTGGGCATTATATTACTTGTTTTTCTTAGCAACATTAGGAACCGCAATATTCAGTGTTGTGAAAAATAAACATAGGGGATTGTCTATTCTAACCATTGTATTTACTGTTACAATTCCGATGATTAGCCTGATAAATAGCATTGGTAGAGTAGAAGGAATGAATGAATTTGAACACTTATTTAGTCAATTGCGACAGGGTGCAGTTTGGTCTATCTTTACAGTTATAGGCTATATATTTTTATTAGTATGGTGGGTGCTAATCCTGTTCAAAAGCAAGTCCAAAAACAAAGTAATAGTATCTAATTAAAACATTGTAGAGACCTCAATATTCGGGGTCTTTTATTATGCATTTTGACAAGCTAAAACAAGCATTTGCTCTACTCGTTTTTCAAATGCTACATTCTTTTCCTTATCAAGCCATCGGAACCAGCAGAGGTAGTTTTCCAAATATTTTGTTGCAACTCCTTAAAACGCTCCATCCACTTTTTCAGGCGATTATGAAAGTTATGAACGTGTTGAACACCCTAAACCAGAAGAAAACCTGACTTCACGAATGCTTTTGAGTAGTTTCGTAAATTTTATCTGGTTCGTCTGCCTATTTTTTTCTAGAGTCCCTTGACTTTTCAATCAAGTGTCTATATTGTATTAAGTGTACTACATCAACTAATACACTATAGACACTTAAACGTGAAGAAAGGTGTTTAACCATGAAAAAAGAAAAAAAACCAATCAATTTAAAGTGGATGGTGCTGGCTGTTGCGTTAGCATGTACATTTTTTTTCGTTCTCGTTTTCATTGGTTTTGAAGTTCAAAAAGATTTTATTCCAAATTCGGTCCCTTTAATGCAAGGACATGATCAAGCGATAGGACTGCAAAAGCATGAATGAGAAAAGAGGGAGCCATCATGATTCAAATAGATCCAAGAAGCGCTGCACCAATATATGAACAAATCATTGAGCAGTTAAAAATTTTGTGCTTAAAAGGCGTGATGAAACCAGGTGACAAACTGCCCTCTGTGAGAGAGCTTGCCACCATTATTATTGCGAATCCAAACACCGTCAGCAAAGCGTATAAAGAGCTTGAACGGGAAGGAATTATTGAAACATTAAGAGGCCGTGGAACGTATGTGACAGAAGGTGCACAGTTAAAGCTGAATGAAGGGAAGGTGTTAGAGATGAAGGAGCAATTAAGGCAACTCATTATTGAAGCTCATTATGCCGGTATTGATATTCATCAACTCAAAGAGTGGTTGGAGGAGATCGGCTCAAGTCTAAAAGGAGGAAACCAAGTTGATTGAGGTCAGAAATGTATCAAAGAAATTAAATGGACGTGAAGTACTCAGCAACGTTTCCTTCAAGATAGGCGAAGGAGAGATCTTTGGTCTGCTTGGCCGGAATGGCTCTGGTAAAACAACACTTCTTCGCTTGATTCAGCAAATCCTTCTTCCAGATGAAGGAGAGATTTATTTTAAAGATGTACTCGTAAAAGACCACCCGTTAGTGAAGCAAAATATTGTGTATATGCCAGTCGTAAATCCCTACTTTGACCGGTACAATTATGGACAGCTTGTGAAGCTGTTAAAACAACTGTATCCAAAGTTTGACGTGACATATGCCAATGAGCTTGTGAACCGGTATGAGATTCCGGAAAAAGTGAAATACCGTGAATTGTCGACAGGTTTAAAGAAACAGCTGTCTCTCATTTTAAGTTTTGCCATCAAACCAGCAGTCATTTTGTTAGATGAGCCGACAGACGGGATTGATGCAGTCACAAGAAATGACGTTCTTCAGCTGATGATTGACGAGGTGGCAGAACGACAAACAACGATTTTAATTACATCACACCGTTTAGAGGATATTGAGCGTATGTGTAACCGAATCGGGTTTTTGGAAGGAAATCAGCTCACAAGTGTTATGGATTTAGATGAATTAAAGAATGACTACGTCAAAATCCAGATGGCATTTGAAGAGGATATGAACTTAAGTATTAGAAAAAAAGGCGTTGCCATCTTAGATCAAGCGGGTGTGTTCTATACAGCACTTGTACTCAAAACAGATGAAGAAGCAAAAGAGTATTTGAAATCGCTTGAACCAAAAGTCTGGCATGAACTGCCTGTAAATTTAGAAGAAGTATTCATTGCAAAGTTTGGAGGGAAACGCAGATGGTAAAGCGGCAATTGTTATATAAGGAATGGAAGCAGTCTGAGCTGACATTCATTTTAGTGATGCTTGTTGCGGTCTTTGCGACGCCATTATCCTTTTTAATGGGATACTCATCCTTTCAAACTTGTTTAAACGATCCGACTTGTACACCACTCGATAATTACTTTTATTATGATTTCGGTTCTGATATGTTTATCACCTTTTCATGGACGATGAGTTTAATTTTTGCAATTACCCAGTTGGGTTTTGAAAGAAATAAAGGGCAAATTGATTTTACTTTATCTTTGCCGTTTAGCAGAACGACCATTTATCACACAAAGTTTTTCCTAGGTGCCGGAATTATCACGCTTGTTCATGTATTGTCATATGTCTTTACTTATATACTCATTTTATGCATTCAACCACAATATACGATTGCGTTTAACAGTGGTTATTTGATTGCACTTGTGTCCACCTTAATGTTTTATAGTTTGTGTCTTGCAGCAGGTGCTTTAACAGGAAGCGCAATTAGTCAAGCCATTGTTACATTCAGTACATCAATTTTACCTTATTTATTAATTTGGCTACCGATGTTTCATTTAGACTATTTATTAAAAACGGATAGAAGTTGGGTTGATATCAGTTATGACTACTTTATTATGCCCATAGCTCCAATTACTTATATAACAGACCGTTTTCAATTTCGAAATTTAGTTGAAAATCCAATTTGGTTTACAGGTGTAGAATTCATCGTGCCAATTGTGATGCTAATCGTATTTTATCTCATTGGTTTGTTTAGTTTTATTAAACATCCAGTTGAACGAAATGGACGATTCTTTGTTTACCCTAAAATGGATAGGCCCATTCAGATATTGGTCATTGCCTTCGGTGTTCTAGGATTTGGCTGGGTTGGATTTTCTTCAGACAATTCCATTTTTGGTTATATCGCTGGCATGTTAATCGGTGGAGCTGTAGGCGCGCTGACGAGTTATTTCTTAATCTATCGAAAAAGATAAACAGAGAGCAGGGGAGTAGAGATGATTCAAATTCAATCGTTAGATCATGTGTTTAAAATTGGGAAAAAGGGCAGGGAGAACGAGATTCCTGTGCTCAAAGACATTGATTTGTCTATTAAAAGAGGCGAAATTGCATGTATCGTCGGACGAAGCGGTTCGGGGAAATCAACTTTACTGAATTTAATATCGGGATATATTACGCCAACAAGCGGACAAATTATGGTTGATGGCACCAATGTGACCGGCTTTAATGAGAAAGAATGGGCAGACTTTCGGTTAGATCATTTTGGCTTTATCTTTCAAAGCTTTCAATTGATCGGGAGTTTAACAACATATGAGAACGTTGAACTTCCGCTCACTTTAAAAGGTGTGAAGCCGTCTGAGCGAAAAGTGAAAGTAAAGGAAATGCTGAAACGAGTTGGTCTTGAACATCACGCAGGGCATTATCCTAATGAACTGTCAGGTGGACAGCAGCAGCGTGTGAGTATTGCAAGAGCCTTGATCCTTAATCCGTCAATTATTTTAGCAGATGAACCAACAGGCAGTCTGGATTCAGAAACTGAAGGCGAAATTCTAGCCTTTATCCAGCAGCTTAATCGTGAAAAAGGAATTACATTTGTCATCATTACACATGACGATGAAGTCGCTTCAATCGCAGACACAACGTTCCAGCTTCATGATGGTGTATTAAAGAAAGGGGATCAGTCCATTGAAATTTAGAGATCAGGTCAAATTCATCAGAAGAAATATGAAGAAAAATAGATTGCGTGTGTTTATGACCATACTTGCAACGACAATGGCATGCTCTTTCTTAATCGTTCTAGCGTCAGTTGGTTTTGGTCTGCAAAAATCGGCTCAAGATGAAATCATGAAACAACAAATTATCACAGAAATTAAAGTGTTAGGCAAAGAAAAAGGTGACGTCAAGGTTGACGATTTAAAGAAATATGATCATGCGAAATCTGTCGTTGCGAGAACGTCAATCATTCCATCGGTTCACGTCGAGCTCGATAATCGCTCAAGTGATACGCAGGCTGTACTGACAGATATGAAAGAAGAAAAAGAGGCAGGCCTTGAACTAGACCGTGGAAAAGTCCCAACATCGGCGAATGAAATTGTAGTTGGGTATCAAATGGCAGAACAACTTTGGACGGAAAAAGAACGAAAAGACTATGAAAAAGAAATGAATCAGACATCAAATGGTGAAGATACACCGGAAGAGCCAAAAGGCTATACGAAGGAAATTTTAAACAAAGTCATTCAAATCAAGGTGCCAAAACTGAATGAAGAAAATGAAGTGGTGAAAGAAAAGACGTTCGATTTCCGTGTCGTCGGTGTATTGAAGAAACCGAATTTGGAGTGGCAGCAGGATCATAAAATTCTTATTCCGAATGCTTATGAAAAAGAATTTAGTCAAGTGCTCGATCTGTCTCCTGATGCAGGAAATGTCGAAAAAATGACGTCTGTCTATGCTGATAAGTTCGACAATGTCGGTGCGCTCACAGATAAGCTGACAGATGACGGCTATCAAGTTATCTCTGTGACGAATCAGCTTGAAGGAATGGATATGTTCTTTACAGTCTTTAAAATTGGACTCATCTTTGTTGGATGTATTGCGGTGATTATTTCGGCGATCGGCATTTTCAATACGATGACAATGGCCGTAACAGAGCGGACACAAGAGATTGGGATCATGAAAGCCATCGGTGCGAATCCTTCCATTATTAAGCGAATGTTCCTCATGGAAAGTGCTTATATTGGGGTAATTGGATCGATCATCGGGATTATCATCTCGTACATCGTTAGTTTTGCAGTGAATTTAATCATTCCAGCAATTTTGTCTTCTATGTCTGAAGGGGGATCCAGTGATCAATTCTCGATCACCTTCTCCTATATTCCGCTAAGCCTTGTGGTCACAGCAACAGTGATTAGTGCAGGAGTCGCCATTATTTCTGGACTCAATCCAGCACGTAAGGCGACAAAAACGAATGTATTAACAGCATTAAGAAGAGAAATTTAAAGAAGAACCTCCTGTACCTATAGTGGGCTGACAGGAGGTTTTTTTATCGTCAAAAGATGTCTATTGCTTTGGTGCCCGGTACCCTGCACGCTCAGCTTCTTCTACGGAGCAGAACATTTTGGTCACGTTTTTTGTCCGTGAGTAGTATCTGCTGCTCGGTGTGTGATATATGCCGTTGACACTTCCTTTAATATTACAGGCGGCAGCTTCTTTTTTTGTTTCTTTTTGTGACTCATGACCGCCAGTATTCGACCCATCATCTTTAGGAGCAGATCGCTGGGCCGATGACGTGGTGTCTTTGTTTACTTTCTGGTGTTCTTTTTTGAGTGTTTCGTTTGTAGAGGTGAGCTTGTCTATTTTCTCTTCAAGCTCATGGATGGTTTTTTCTTGCTGTTTGACTGTCTTCTTTTCGGAGGTGATGGTTTCTAATTTCTTGGATAGCTTTTCTTTTTCTTTGGTCACGTCTTCTAAAGAGGCCGTCAGCGTTTCTTTGTCTTCCTTTAGACGAGAAATGTCAGATGCTAATTGTTTTTGCTCTTTCAGCAGCTGTTCAGAAGATGGATCTGCTTGTGCTTTCGGAGCACCTGTGCCGGCAAACGGTAATGACATAATAGAAAAAAGAAGACCAATGGTCAAAAAAGGATAGAAGAGTTTTTTTGAAAAGATTTGTTGATTTTGGTGTTTAAGTAATAAATAATTGACGGCATATCCTATGGCGAAACAAATACATAAAAGACCTATGATGAGTAACATCATCATCTGGCAGCCCCCCTATATCACTATTTACACCTATCATACCTCATTTTTCCATTTTGGGGAGCGGTTCAATTAAAAAAACCCTGTTTAAACAGGGTTTTCAGCGTGTAGACAAACCCTCGCATTCGGTGTCAGTCCTGTGTGCCGGTGCTCACGAATGTGAAATTCGCTCCGCTCCGGTACTCGTCCTTCCTAGACTGCAAAGGTTTTCTATCACGCTGAAAAGAAGACAAAGGGCTAAAATAAAGATCATTTTAGCCCTTTGTCAACAATCTGAAACCCTATTTATACAGGGTTTTCAGCTAATGGCAATCCTTTGATTGCTTCTTTTACCGTTAAATAAGTGATCGTATTCTGGAAGTCTGTATCTAAGTCTTTCATTTTCATCGCAAGCTGTGGTTTGATCCCAGTGATGATGAGTTCAGTTCCAGTTAAGTTCAGCAGGTGATGCAGTTTGAAAATTCGCGCTGCAACGGAATCATCGACATCGATTAAACCAGAAAGATCTACAATTAAATAATCATCCTTTGAATCTTCTAATATACAAGTTAACTTCGCGACGATGGCATCAAAGCGTTCTTCTGATAATTTTCCGATGAGTGGAAGAGCGGAAACACCATTTTTGATTGGGACAATTGGCGTCGACAGAGAGGTGACTTCCTGTAAGGAATCTTCTAGGAGTTGTTCATATTCTTTCTGCTTTGTAATGTCCTTTTGAAAGCCAATAAAAAATGTTTTGTCATCTTGTTCAATGTATAGAGGATCTATATTGAGTTCATTCCAAAAAAAAGTACCGTCTTTTTTATAATTTTTGAGCTGTGTGGTAATAGGTGTTTTGTTTTGAATTCCGTGACGTATTAAGGCAAGTTGCTCTTGATTTGTGTCTTTTCCTTGGAGGAATCGACAATTACGTCCAAGAATCTCATCTGGTTTGTATCCAGTCATTTGTGTAAAGCCATGATTCACATAAACAATAGGGTTATCCTCTAAAGAAGGGTCTGTAATGACAACACCAATCCGCGCATGATCCAGCGCTTTTTTTATGAGTTCAAGCTGTTTTTGCAAGCCGAAGATGTTCGAGCTGACCATATTACCCTCCTTTGCTGCTACTATCAGACATTTAAGATGGTTTTTTTAAAACCAAATGAATTCTTTTTAAACGTAACATAACATATGTTCTGTTTCAATGATTGCAATCGTTTTGTTAAATTTGTCATCATAGTTTGTCCTCCATTAGAATAGAGTAAGTAAGGAGACTTTTCATTAGAAAAAGAAGGGATCATTTGAGGAAAATTCATAAAATGACAAAAATAGTTAATATGGATTAGGTAAAAATGATTCCAATGCATCAAGATTGTTTTTGGGTCATTCACATATAATGGAAGAAACAAGCTTTTTTTCTTCGTTAGAGAGAATAGACCTTTTACATGGATTATGACGGAACAGCAGAATGGCATTACAGGGGGCTGGACAGCCTGAAGTCGCTTTACTATTCTAAGGGCTTTAGGAAGGTGATGAAAATGCTGCAACAAGTCATTATTGCTTGCGCCATTGGAGGGGTCATGGGCATTCTCGGTCACGTAAAGAAAAAAGGCAGGCTAGAGAAGCCCAGAATGACAAAGAAGTTTATTTATCTAGGGTTTATTGAAGATTGGCTCGTTGGGATGATTGCTGCTACACTGCTTGTCTTATCCTCAAATCCCGAATCTAGTCTGCACTTGATCATCTTATCCATTATTTCAGGTTACGGAGGAGAAGCAGTTCTGCGAAGCTTCGATTTTGTGAGAGAAGAACGTTCACAGGATGCAGGCTCCAACCGTCATAACCGATCTCCACACGAATAATATCCTCACTTTACCCTAGTCTAGGGTACATTCCCATTGTATACAAACCTGCTTGCACTTATGATCATAATTCTATAAAATACTACTTAGATGACGGTTACGATAAGAACAGTGAAGAGGAGTAGTAGGAAAGCAGTATTTGTCTTTAGAGAATTGACGGCTGGTGAAAGTCAATCAAATCTGCTTCTGAACTCGCCTCAGAGTTGCAGTTGCGTTAAAGCTTCTGTCGCATGTCTGCGTTAAAGATATTAAGTGAGCGTATGAACAGTTCATGACGCTAACAAGGGTGGTACCGCGGGAACCAAAAAATCTCTCGTCCCTTTCTAGGGATGAGGGTTTTTTGTTGATTTTAGAAAAATCTGAATTCTTGCAGTGGTCATCTGTGCAGATAAAGCCGTACACATTAAAGGAGGTTTTCACATTGAGTTTTCAGCATCGGGAAATTGAAAAGAAGTGGCAGGATTATTGGCTGACACATAAAACATTCGCCACATCTGACTCGGAAGATAAGCCAAAGTTTTATGCGCTAGATATGTTTCCTTATCCATCAGGAGCAGGGCTTCATGTAGGGCATCCTGAAGGATACACAGCAACGGATATTTTATCACGTATGAAACGTATGCAGGGATACGATGTTCTTCATCCAATGGGATGGGACGCATTTGGTCTTCCAGCGGAACAATATGCGCTGGATACAGGAAATGATCCAGCTGCATTTACAGAAGAGAACATTAATAATTTCCGCCGCCAAATTCAATCATTGGGCTTCTCGTATGATTGGGATCGAGAAATTAACACGACAGATCCGAATTATTATAAATGGACGCAGTGGATTTTCTTGAAATTGTACGAAAAAGGATTGGCGTATATTGATGAAGTACCTGTAAACTGGTGCCCAGCACTTGGTACAGTCCTTGCAAATGAAGAAGTCATTGATGGGAAAAGTGAGCGCGGAGGGCATCCTGTTGAAAGACGTCCAATGAAGCAATGGATGCTAAAAATTACAGCATATGCGGACAGGCTATTAGAAGATTTAGAAGACATTGATTGGCCTGAAAGCATCAAAGACATGCAGCGCAACTGGATTGGACGTTCTGAAGGTGCACATGTTCACTTCGAAGTAGAAGGACATGACGAACAGTTTACTGTGTTTACAACACGTCCTGATACACTATTTGGTGCAACATATGCCGTTCTTGCACCAGAGCATACACTAGTTGAAAAAATTACAACAGCTGCTCAAAAAGAAGCAGTTGAAGCATATATCAAAGAAATTCAATCTAAGAGTGACTTAGAGCGAACAGATCTTGCTAAAACGAAAACGGGCATTTTCACAGGTGCTTATGCCATCAATCCATTGAATGGGGAAAAGATGCCGATCTGGATTGCAGATTATGTGTTAGCCACATATGGCACTGGAGCGATTATGGCAGTTCCTGCTCATGATGAGCGTGATTATGAATTCGCCAAAACATTCGATCTTCCCATCAAAGAGGTTGTCGAAGGTGGAGACATTGACAAAGAAGCCTACACAGGTGATGGAAAGCACATCAACTCTGATTTCTTAAACGGCTTAGGGAAAGAAGAAGCAATTGAAAAAGCGATTGCATGGCTGGAAGAACATCAAAAAGGTGAAAAGAAAGTCACTTATCGTTTAAGAGACTGGCTGTTCAGCCGTCAGCGTTACTGGGGAGAGCCAATTCCAATTATTCATTGGGAGGACGGAACATCTTCAGCTGTTTCAGAGGAAGAGCTTCCACTGATTTTGCCTAAGACGACTGAGATTAAGCCAAGCGGAACAGGTGAATCACCTTTAGCCAATATTAAAGACTGGGTTGAGGTTGTAGATCCTGTAACAGGTAAGAAAGGCCGCCGTGAAACGAATACGATGCCACAATGGGCAGGTAGCTGCTGGTACTTCTTACGTTATATTGATCCACATAACACAGAAGAACTTGCATCGCCTGAAAAGCTGAAGAAATGGCTTCCTGTTGATGTGTATATTGGTGGAGCAGAACATGCTGTGCTTCATCTGCTATATGCACGATTCTGGCATAAATTCTTGTATGATATTGGTGTTGTTCCAACAAAAGAACCGTTCATGAAATTGTTCAACCAAGGAATGATTCTTGGTGAAAATAATGAAAAAATGAGTAAATCAAAAGGGAATGTTGTCAACCCAGATGATATCGTAGAATCTCATGGTGCAGATACATTAAGACTGTATGAAATGTTCATGGGGCCTTTAGATGCGTCAATTGCTTGGTCTGAAACAGGTCTTGATGGTGCTCGTCGTTTCCTAGATCGTGTATGGCGTCTGTTTACAAATGAAGATGGCTCCATCAGTGATAAAGTGACAGAGCAATCTGGCGGGCCATTAGAGCGAAGCTACCATGAAACCGTCATGAAGGTAACAGATCATTATGAAGGCTTACGTTTCAATACTGGGATTTCACAATTAATGGTGTTCATCAACGATGCATACAAGGCTGACACACTGCCGAAAGAATATGCAGAAGGCTTTGTGAAACTTCTTTCTCCAATTGCACCGCATGTAGCGGAAGAGCTTTGGAATAAACTTGGTCATGAAGGGTCTATTTCTTATGAAGCATGGCCGCAATATGATGAGTCAAAACTTGTCGATGATGAAGTGGAAATTGTCGTACAGTTAAATGGAAAAGTGAAAGCAAAATTAACGGTTCCTGCTGATGCAACAAAAGAGCAGCTAGAAGAGCTTGCGAAAAATGATGCACGGATAAAAGAACAGCTTGAAGGGAAAACAATCCGTAAAGTGATTGCGGTTCCTGGAAAACTTGTCAATATTGTCGCAAACTAATGAACGCACCCATCGGTATCAGCCGATGGGTGTTGTTTATTTCCCGGGACATAATTTTGTCGAAAACAAGGTAATTCCTCCATCAATCTCGTATTTAACAAGTTGATCAAGAAAATGAGGAGTGACGTCAATGGAAAAGGAAAGCAAACGTGAACAACTGCTCAGTTTATTAGGGGAAATGCCGGAGCGCCATCGTGTAGAGGCGTATACGTTAAAGATTGAGGAACGTGAATCGTACTTAGTAGAAACACTCATTCTCTCTATTCATGGGGTGGAGGAAGTTCCGGCTTATTTTGTGAAGCCGAAAGATACAGTGAAAAAAAGGCCTGTTGTCTTGTTCCAGCATTCTCATGGTGGGAATTATGTGGATGGGAAAGAAGAGTTATTGAAGGGGGCTCATTATTTGCAAGCGCCTTCATACGCAAAAGAATTCACTTCAAAAGGCTATAGTGTGTTGGCGATTGATCATGCGGGATTTGGTGAAAGAAGGGGGAGAACAGAAAGTGAAATTTTCAAAGAAATGCTGTTAACAGGAAAAGTGATGTGGGGCATGATGCTGTATGAGAGCATGTGTGCAATTGATTATTTGCTGTCCCGCTCTGATGTGCTTCCAGAGCGTTTAGCTGTTTTTGGGATGTCAATGGGCGGCCTTCTTTCATGGTGGACGGCAGCACTTGATGAGAGGGTCAGTGTGTGTGTGGATCTTTGCGCACAGGTTGATCATCACACATTGATTGAAACAAATCATTTAGATAGACACGGTTTTTACTATTATGTACCGAGCTTAGCTAAGCACTTTACAGCAGCTGACATCCAAGAAATGATTTTCCCAAGACCGCATTTAAGCTTAGTTGGAAAGCATGATCAGCTTACTCCTGCTGAAGGTGTTGGACGAATTCAACAGACATTAAGTCAAGCCTATCAAGCTGCTTCCTTAAAGGAACGTTATCAGCTTATAGGTCTACATGCAGGTCATTTTGAAACGGCTGCTATGCGCCACGAGGCTACACGTTTTTTGAAAAAGTGGCTGTAATCAATAGACGGCATGGACATACTACTCCGATAGAAGATGAAGGAGGAAACAGATGAAAAAAATCACCATGATTGGCGGATGTGGTGTCATCGGACGTTTATTAACTAAAGAGCTCTCTTCGGAGTATGACCTGACCATCATTGATCAAACAAGATGTGTAGAAGAAGTCATTTTTGCAAATGCGGCAAATGATGTTGAGTTGTTTCAAGCCATTCCAAGAGATACAGATGTGATCATTCATCTTTTAAACATAGACATGACGCATGATGTGATGAATGAAAAGGAGTTTGCAAAAATGAATGAGGTGTTTTGGATAAGCACGTATAATATGTTTCGTTCAGCGACCAGGTTAAGCATTCCAAAAGTCATTTTTGCAAGCAGTAATCATGTGACAGATCGCTATGAAAAAGATGGTCACTCCTTACTAGGGCGAGAAATTACGACTGATGATGTACCAGCAACGAAAAATGTGTATGGCATTTTAAAATTTGCTTCCGAACAGCTTGGGCGTTTGTTTCACGATCAAACAGGTATGTCTGTCATCAATTTGAGAATTGGAACCGTCGTGACAGATGAGATGGAAGGATTGCACACCAAAAAAAGAACGAAACGAACGCTTCTTTCACATGAAGACCTTTTCGGCATGATCAAGGCTGCCATCGAAACGGACGTTCCATTCGGGACTTATTATGCCGTATCAGAAAACGAAGGAAAACCTTGGTCTACTGAGAAAACGAAGCAGGAGTTAGGCTACAGGCCAGATGTCAATACGGCAGAAATTCTGAAAGAAAACGATCAGGCATAGGGCATAATCATGACATTAGCTCATGATCTTTTTCTTTTCATTGATGAGGCTAAAAGCACGAATGGCATGATCATCTCTGTGGTCTGTCATGATGATTATAGACGCTTTCTTCCCCCGTTTGTTACATTTTAATCACGATATCGTCAAAGGCTGCAGCTTATGTTCAGACGAAATGATAACGCTTACAAAGGAAGGGCGTGATGAACATAGATCGTTCTATTAAAGGCCGATTGTTCAATGTATTTAATTACTCTTTTCTACTCATGTTCGCATTAATATGTGTGCTCCCGTTCATCCATGTCATTGCCGCCTCTTTTGCGACAGTAGAAGAGGTCATCTCAAAGAAGTTTATTTTGTTTCCAACGACGTTTTCTCTAGAGGCCTATCGCTATATCTTTTCTACAGATATTGTGTATCGCAGCCTGATTGTATCCATTCTTGTGACACTCGTTGGAACAGCGGTCAGCATGTTTTTATCCTCACTCATGGCGTATGGGCTGTCTCGTCAAGAGCTAAAGGGCCGAAGAACCCTCATGTTTCTCGTTGTCTTCACGATGCTGTTTAGCGGAGGGATGATTCCGACGTTTATTGTCGTGAAAACACTAGGGCTGCTTGATACTTACTGGTCACTCATTCTGCCAGTGGCCATCAATGCATTCAATTTGATCATTTTGAAAAACTTCTTTCAAAACATTCCGGCAAGCCTTGAAGAATCAGCGAAGATGGACGGCTGTAACGATTTAGGGATCTTCTTTAAAATCGTGCTGCCACTTTCTTTGCCAGCTATTGCGACGATTTCACTTTTTTATGCCGTGACGTATTGGAATACGTACATGACAGCCATTTTATATTTAAACGATTCGGTGAAATGGCCAATTCAGGTCCTGTTAAGACAAATCGTCATTGTATCAAGCGGTATGCAGGGAGATATGTCAGATATGGGCTCATCAACACCGCCGCCAGACCAAACCATTAAAATGGCGGTCATCGTCGTGGCGACCATTCCCGTTCTGCTTGTCTATCCATTTATTCAAAAGCATTTCAACAAAGGGGCATTACTAGGTTCTGTAAAGGGTTAAAAAGATGGAATAACGGAGGGATCTTATGGGGAGAAAGAAATTATGGCTGATTGCCTTTGTTTTGTTATTTGCCGCAAGCGGTATTCTGTCAGCTTGTTCAAGTAAAGGAGCAAGCTCATCAGATGAAAAGGTTGATTTAGACAAAAAGGTGAAGCTGTCATGGATGGCGATTTTGTATCATCAGCAGCCGCCAAAAGAATCAGTGTTAGAAGAGATTGAGAAGCTCACAAATACAGAGCTTGATATTACGTGGGTGCCTGATGCGGTGAAAGAAGACCGTTTAAATTCAGCACTTGCCGCAGGGAACCTCCCGCAAATTGTGACGATTCAAGACATTAAGAATTCATCTGCTATCAATGCGTTTAGATCAGGCATGTTCTGGGAAATCGGTCCATACTTAAAGGATTATCCAAATTTAAGTAAGATGAACGAACTGATTAATAAAAATGCCTCTATCGATGGGAAGCTTTATGGCATTTATAGAGAGAGACCACTTTCAAGACAAGGGATTGTCATTCGAAAGGATTGGCTTGAAAATTTAAATTTGGATACACCAAAAACGCTGGATGACCTTTATGAAGTAGCCAAGGCATTTACTGAAAAAGATCCGAACAAAAATGGCAAGGACGATACAATTGGTTTTACAGACCGTAACGATTTGATTTACGGTGCATTTAAAACGCTCGGTTCTTATGAAGGAATGCCAACAGATTGGAAAGAAGAAAACGGCAAATTTACGCCAGACTTTATGACAGATGAGTATATGAATACAATGAAATATATGAAAAAGCTGCGTGACAATGGTTATATAAACAAAGACTTCCCAGTCACAAGCAAAACGCAGCAGCAAGAATTGTTTTCACAAGGAAAAGCGGGTATCTATGTTGGAAATATGGTAGATGCAGTGAACTTAAGAGATGATGCAACAGATAAAAACATGGAAGTGGATATTATCAACCGAATCAAAGGCCCAGATGGCAAAGAACGTGTATGGGCATCAGGCGGCCATAATGGCATCTTCGCCTTCCCAAAAACAAGCGTCAAATCAGAAGCAGAGTTAAAGAGAATTTTGGCTTTCTTTGACCGAATTGCAGAAGAAGACGTGTATGGTCTCATGACGTATGGGATTGATGGAAAGCACTATAACAAACAAGATGGAAATACATTTGTGAGGGAAGAAAGCCAAGTGAAAAGCTGGCAGACAGATGTACAGCCGCTTGTCAGCCTCGTAGGGATTGATAAACGTTACTTGAAAAATAAAGGCGATGCAGTTCGTACAAAATATGAAGAGCTAGAAGAAGACAATAAAAACATCATTGTCGCTAACCCTGCTGAAAGCCTGTATTCAGAAACAGCATCAGAGCGAGGAAATGAATTGAAGAAAATCATCGATGATGCGACCTATAAGTTCATTCTTGGTGATATCAACGAAGAACAATTTAAGAAAGATGTAGAGAAGTGGAAATCAAATGGTGGAAATAAAATCATAGAAGAATATGAAGCTTCCTTTAAAAAATCAAAATGATGAACATGAAGACCCCCGCTTAGTAAAAAGCGGGGGTGTTTTTATTAAAAGTCGAAGTTGTCTGGATCAGGACCAATTCGTTTATTTTCATTTAAGGCAGACAGGCGCTTCATATCCTCATCAGATAGGACAAAATCGAAAATATCGGCATTTTCTTTTAAACGATGAGCTTTCGTTGATTTAGGAATCGTAATGACGCCTTTTTGCACATCCCAGCGCAAAATAATTTGAGCAGGTGTTTTGCTGTATGTGCCCGCAAGCTCCGTGATCAGCGGGTGGTGCAGCAGCTCTCCCTGCATAAGTGGTGACCAGGCTTCCATTTGGATACCATGTGTTTTCAAATACGTAAACAGCGTTTCCTGCGTGAGTTTTGGATGAAACTCGACTTGATTAATTGCTGGAATGATGTCCGCATCTTTCAATAATTCGTCTAGATGATGCGGCTGAAAGTTACTCACACCGATGGCTCTGACTTTTCCTTCACGGTATAGCGTTTCAAGCGCGCGCCATGCTTCCTTGTATTTCCCTTCAACTGGCCAGTGAATTAAATACAGATCAAGGTAATCAAGCTGAAGTTTTTTCAGGCTGTCTTCGTATGCTTTTAGTGTCGCTTCATATCCTAAATCGGCATTCCACACTTTGGATGTCACAAAGATGTCTTCGCGGCGAAGGCCTGTTTCTGCTAGACCAAGTTGTATGCCTCGTCCAACGCCTTCTTCATTGCCGTAAATAGAAGCTGTATCAATACTGCGATATCCTAATTGAATGGCTGTTTTAACAGCTTCAATTAATTCCGTTCCCTCTTCAACCTGAAAGACCCCAAGACCAAATCCTGGCATGCGGACGCCGTTGTTTAATGTTTTTGTACTTTGTAAATCGTTCATATGAAAGTCTCCTTTAAATGGTTTGTTTGTATTCTTTTTGTTCGATTTGATGACTCACCATCGTGAGTATAGCCGCCATGAGCACCATGATGCCGCCAACCCAGCCGGTATGCACAAGCCCAAGGGTATCTGTCACGATGCCGCCTAAAAATGAACCAATGGCGATACCTGCATTAAAGGCAGCGATATTAAGAGCGGAAGCAACATCGACAGCTCCGGGTGTATACCTTTCTGCAAAATCAACGACGGCAACTTGAAGGCCGGGTACGTTCATGAAAGCAAACAGTCCCATCAGCATTACAGTTCCAATCCCGAGTGCCATAAATCCAGCAGTAAAGCTAAGGATAAACAAGATGAGACTTTGAATGATAAACATATAAATCAGTGCTTTCATTGGCTGTTTATTCGCTGCTTTTCCGCCAATGACATTCCCAGCGGCGATGGTCATCCCGTATAACAGCAGGATCAAGGCAACTGTTCCAGGCGCAAGACCTGTCACATGCTGTAAGAGAGGGGATAAATAGGTGAAGACGACAAAGGTTCCTCCATACCCTGTAGCAGTAATGACAAATAAAAGCAACATTCTTTTCGACTTTAATAAGGCTGCTTGATCCTTAAACGTTGTTTTCACGCCCTGTTTCAATTGAGACGGAACAAGGAAATAGTTAGAAATCAGTGCGATTAGGCCAATCATGACAATCACACCAAATGACGTCCGCCAGCCGAGCTCATGACCAAGAAACGTACCGAATGGCACACCGGTCACAGTAGCGACTGTTAAACCAGTGAACATAAAGGCAATAGCGCTTGCCCGCTTTTCTTTCACCACAAGGCTTGCGGCAATGGTCGAGCCAATCGACATAAATACGCCATGTGATAGGGCTGAAATCACTCGTCCGATTAAGAGTACAGAAAAAGTCGGGGCAATCGTGGCGAGTGTATTTCCGATCAAAAAGACGAGCATAATGAGCAGAAGCAATGTCTTTTTTTTCATTGTTGACGTAAGTGAGGTTAGAATTGGTGCGCCAAAGGTAACACCGAGCGCATATAAAGAAACGGTCCAGCCGGCCTGACTGACACTCACGCCAAAGTCTTCTGAGATCATCGGCAGAAGACCTACAGAGATAAATTCAGTTGTACCTATAGCAAATGCACTAATCGCTAGTGCGAGAAGGGCAAAGTGATTTTGTTTGTTTTGCATCGTGATTCACATCCTTCTTTCATGACATTTTGATAGACGAAGCCGATCGGCAAGAGTTATTATCTAACATAGATGACAGAAAAAAAAGTACGTACTTTTTTGTAATATAGGTACTAAAAAGTGCCTGTACAGCATCAAAAGGAGTGAAGAGACGTTGGAAAAGAAGAAATATAATATCTCTGTGGAGGCAACGCTTGAGGTGATCGGCGGGAAATGGAAGTGTGTCATCTTATGTCATTTAACACATGGGAAAAAGCGGACGAGTGAACTGAAGCGCCTCATGCCAAATATCACCCAAAAAATGCTCACACAGCAGCTGCGAGAGCTTGAAAATGACGGTGTGATTAACCGCATTGTATATGAACAAGTGCCGCCTAAAGTGGAGTATGAATTAAGTGAATACGGACAGTCACTTGAGCGAATTTTGAATGCGTTATGTGATTGGGGGGCAGCCCATATTGAACGAGTGTATGGCGAGCCGCTTTCAGTGCTGGAAGACAGTATTCTAAATGAACAGTTTAAATAAAAAAGTCCCGCTTCTTGTGAGAGCGGGACTTTGCTTTATGTGCCTTTTTTCTGATCACGGTATTTTCCAGGCGTCGTGCCTTCCAGCTTTTTAAAGGAGCGGATGAAATTTTGCGGATTTTTGTATTTTAGCTTTTCCGAAATTTCTTTCACCGACATATCCGTCTCTACCAACCAGTTTTTGGCGACATGATGTCTGTAAGACGAGAGATATTCACTAAAGGAGATATCCATTTCTTTTCTAAAAATACTACTTAAATAATTTGGATTGTAGTGCAGGCGTGTAGCGATTTCGTCCAATGTCAGATCTGAGTCAAATTCTTGATGAATGATATGAATGATTTTCTCTGAGATATTTTTATATTGAGAGTCTTCACGTGCGCCGAGCTGATCAATGATGGGTCGAATGATCTCATGTTTCAGCCACGCTTCTGTATCTTCAAACGTTTTAAACTCAAAGATCGTATCATAGAGCATTTTATTATCTTCGACTTCAAACAATTCAATGCCTAGCAAATGCATCAGCTCGATGAGATTGTTTAAAAAACGAGCGAGAGCAATCTGGTACTCATGTGGTCCAGCATTTTTAGAAAAAATGGATTGCAGAAGCACATGTAAATAGTGATCTGCCTTGCCTTGATCGCCTGCTTTAATGGCATCAAATAAATCATGCTGCAGCTGTTTTGGGAAGTGAGTCTTAAACGTCTTTCCTTGCTGAATATGCTCGTATAAAAGAATGGATTTTTTCTCTGCCTTGAGCCTGTATTTTAAGGCTTCTTTTCCCTCAATATAAGCATGTTTGGCCATAGAGAGCTCTTTAAATGAGCGACTGATCCCAATGCTGATCGACAAGCCCAGCTCTTCCTCAATTCGCTGCTGAATTGTTTCGGCTAATTGATTTAAATATTCAGTAAATTCCTCTTCTGACTTCGATTGATTGAGGACAATCGTCGTTTGATGCTGATTGACAACGGTTGGCTGAAGATGCTCCTCTAGCGGAATAATCTGCTCAATCAGTCCATTTATCGCAAATAAAAGCAAGTCTGCATCCTTTTTTTCATACGGCGTTCCTTTTAGTGTATCGATTTGGGTCACAAGCATGGACAAATGGGACCAGTCACGAGGAAAGCCTAGACTTTGAAATCGGTTGTGAATCTCTTCTTCCGTCAGCTTGCCAAGCAGCAGCCGCACCATAAAGTATTGCTGTAAGTGTGTCACTTGCTGTTCAATTCGTTCCTCTAGATCATTGTTTTGATCTTTCATTTGTTTAATGCTCGATTCGATGAGCTCAAATTCATTTTGGAAAGGCTGTTTATGCAAAAACGACTCATTACGTGCAAAGGATTCGTATAATAAGCGAATCGGTTTATAAAAGTGTCTAGAGCCAAACCATGAAAATAATAATGAAAGCGCTAACAAAATAAAGCAAATAATAAAGGTGATCCACCCAATTGATTTCGTTTGCTGCTTTAGTTCTGGAATGGAGACAAAGGATAAGTATGTCCATTCGTTATAATCTGATTTTTGAAACGTAATTTGATAGTTTAGTTCATCGATTTTCATATCAAATTGTCCGGATCGTTCTTCAAGTGACAGGACATGTTTGACGAAATCTTGATTTTTTAACGAGTCACCAATTTGTTCTTTTCGATTATGTAGCAGCACTTTTCCGTTTGTATCAATGACAAACATACTATCAGATTGAGAGAAATCAGGCATGTTGTCAGCAATCACGCAGCTTGGAATGCTGGCTACGGCGATCCCCTTTTTTTGGACACTATTCATCGGAAGCTGCTTGATTAAATTCACATTGTATTTGCAAAAGGATGTCTTTCCTTCTTTTGTTGAGACAAGTGGATTATTTTCTTCAAGTGCCCAGCTGGAATGACTCGGAATATTGAGGTAAGAGGTTAACGCTTTCTCTTGATCTCCGTTTGAGACATGATAAAGACCAGAATTGTTCATATACCAATCTTCCATTTTACTAACAAGTGTAATATTGGAGAGATCGGTGTCGAAGGTTTGCAGGTAATTCAGTTCTTGCTGGACTTGATTATAAAGTTGGAATTGGTCTGGATTTAAAGGTTCTGCCAGTGTTTGAAGGAGAGGCGGCGAACTGACATAGTGAGTGAGAGAATGATCTACTGTCTTTAGAATATGCTCAATATTGGATTGCGTTTGTTTGACGCTGTCCAGCTTTTCATTTGAAATATTTTCGAGTGCAGTTTTTTGCGAATGCTGATAAGAAAAAATACCGACAATAATAACAGGAATCGTACTAAGCACGAAAAAAAACGTCACCAGCTTGTAATAAAATTTATACTGCTTTCTTTTCATAAAACCCCCCATTTCAAACGAAACAATCTTTTCCCCTTAGTTTATTAATCCAAAAATCTGGTAGGTTTGTCAATAATCATTTTCTGAGATTAGGATCATTTTCTTATGTTTTATGTAACGTTTTGAGTAGCTTCCCCTGAGTAAATATGATCTGATGATATGATTGTAGACGGATTTTTCATCCTTAAGATACAGTTAACACATGCATCAGCATGAGGGGAGGCTTTATCTGTGAAAACACAGGATGTCACTGCCAAGGGTGTGCCTGCGGCAGCTTTGAAAAAAGAAAAGAGAAAGCGCTTACTTAACCAATTACTTAGTCAAAAATTTCTGTATTTAATGATTTTGCCAGGGCTCCTTTATTTTCTTGTCTTTAAATATGTCCCTATGTGGGGGCTGATCATTGCCTTTCAAGATTACCAGCCGTTTCTCGGAATTCTTGGCAGTGAGTGGGTTGGCTTCAAACACTTTATTCGCTTATTTACAGAACCAACATTTTTCATCTTATTAAAAAATACGCTCATTTTATTTGCCATGAATGTCGTGATTTTCTTTCCGATTCCGATCTTATTAGCCCTTCTTTTAAACGAGGTCAGATTGGCACTGTTTAAGAAATTTGTTCAGACAATGATTTATATTCCTCATTTCATGTCATGGGTGATTGTCGTGTCCTTATCTTTTGTTTTGTTAACGGTAGATGGCGGGTTGATCAATGAATTGATTGCTTTCTTTGGAGGAGAAAAGATTAACTTCCTTCTTAGTCAAGAATGGTTTAGACCCATGTACATTTTGCAGGTAATCTGGAGAGAAGCGGGTTGGTCAACCATTATTTATCTTGCTGCGATTACAGCAGTGGATCCGCAGCTATATGAAGCAGCAAAAATGGATGGAGCCGGCAGACTTAGACAAATGTGGCACATCACCCTTCCTGCGATTAAAAGTGTCATTGTTGTACTGCTCATTTTAAAAATTGGTGATACATTAGAGCTTGGATTTGAACATGTCTATTTATTACTCAATGCGACCAACAGGGAAGTCGCAGAGATTTTTGATACGTATGTGTATACAGCTGGTCTGAAGCAAGGACAATTCAGCTATAGTACCGCAGTTGGTTTATTTAAAGCAGCCGTTGGACTTATTTTGGTCATGATGGCGAACCGTTTAGCGAAGAAGTTTGGAGAAGAAGGGATTTATTAAAAGGGGAGATGAAGACCAATGACATTATCGATTGAAAAGGGATCACCGCTTGAGCATGCAGAGAAATTAGCACAAACAATAATGAAAGCGTATACACCGATTGAACTTCCGCCAGCTGGAAGGTGGCACTATCATCAAGGGGTTTTCCTTTGCGGAGTGATGAAGCTTTACGAAGCAACAGAAAACGAGGCGTACTTTGATTATGTGAAAAATTATGCTGACTCACTCATTGATGACCATGGGAATCTGTTATTCCGCAGAGACGAGCTTGATGCCATTCAAGCAGGGCTCATTTTATTCCCGCTGATTGAAAGAACGGGAGAGAAGCGGTATGTGAAGGCAGCAGAAAAGCTTCGGGGGCTTTATCGGACGCTGAATCGCACGTCTGAGGGCGGTTTCTGGCATAAAGACAATTATGCTTATCAAATGTGGCTAGATGGTCTTTATATGGGTGGACCTTTTGCTTTAAAGTATGCCCAGTTGACAGGAGAATTGGAGCTGGTGGACATGGTCATCCATCAAGAGCATCTCATGAGAAAGCATACCAAAGATGAAAAAACGGGCCTTTACTATCACGCATGGGATGAACGGAAAGTGATGCCATGGGCTGATCAACAGACGGGCTGTTCCCCAGAATTTTGGGCAAGATCCTTTGGCTGGTATGTCCTTGCGTTAGCCGATATGATCGAAGATTTACCAGAAGGACATGAAGGACGAAAAGTGTGGAAGGACACACTGACAGATATGCTGGAAAGTGTGGCAAAATATCAGGACGACGAAACGGGTCTATGGCATCAAATCATTGATAAAGGAAGTCATAGCGACAACTGGCTTGAAAGCTCAGGGTCATGTCTATTCATGTATGCGATGGCAAAAGCCATGAATGAAGGATATGTCAGTCTTCGATATGTTGATCACGTGGTCAAAGCGTATCAAGGATTGATTCAGTATAAAACGGAGGAAAAAGACAACGGCGATTTTACAGTGAACGATATTTGTATTGGAACATCTGCGGGATTTTATGACTATTACGTTGGCCGAGAGCGGAGCACGAATGATTTGCATGGAGCAGGCGCTTTTATTATGGCGTTAACTGAACTAGAAAAGCTGTCTGTGTTTCAAAAGGTATGAGGCGGCATCAAAGGGCTGCGGCATGGCTCCTCAGCTTCATCGCTGCCTTTTATTTGTCCGCCTGTCAGGGGAAAACAGAGGGGATTGATGTCCTTATTTTTTCTGACATGTCAAAAGCAATGAAAGACCAATTAGTGGAGAAAGCTTTTCAACCAAATCAAGAGACATACGACGTTCACATCTTCCCTGCAATTCCTGAAAAACTTCTTGTTGAAATAACTGCAAAAGAGGGGGACGTGATGTTTGTCCCGGAAGAAATGTTTAGAACATATGATGATCCTGAAAGCTTTCAGCTGCTTGAAGAGATGCGGGTAGATGGCGAAGGGGCAGGACCATATACGGTGGAAGATGCAAAGACGGGAAATACAGTCGATTATGCGGTCCAAATCAAGAAAGGAACAAAGCAGCTAAATGGCTATACCTTTCGATTACACCGAGATATGGTCGCCTTCATACCTGTGTATGCGGAGAAATCTAAAGAGGCACTGTCTCTCATGAAGCAGCTTCGTGAAAACCAATAGAAAAAGGGGTGGGGGAATGTGAAAAGGGTCGCCGTTTGCGGGCTCAGTCACCGTGCTTTTAATATGTTTATCAAACCGCTCACCGAGGATTTCAACGAGCATTACAGGATTACAGGGCTCTTAGATGTAGATGAGAAGCGGTATACACTTTGTCAGGAACGTTTTCCATCACTAAGGGGCGTCTCATTTTTTCATGAGGATGCATTTGATCAGATGGTGAAGGAAGCAAGGCCAGACATCGTCATTGTGGCGGGGCGAGATGATACACATGTCACATATATCCTGCAGGCACTGGATCATGATCTGGATGTCATAACGGAAAAGCCGATGGTCACAACAGCAAAAGACGCCAAACAGGTGATGGAAAAAGAAGCAGAAAGCAAAGGGAAGGTCACCGTCACCTTTAATTATCGCTACAATCCATTCCATCGAAAGATAAAAGAGCTCATTTTAGATGGAAAGATTGGAAGGGTCACGTCTGTTGAGTTAAGCTGGCTCATTGATACGTATCACGGAGCCAGTTATTTTAAAAGGTGGAACCGCTCGCGTCAATATTCAGGCGGTCTGTCTATTCATAAATCGACCCATCACTTTGACTTGGTCAACTGGTGGATTGATCAAAAGCCGAAGCAAGTATTTGCTTATGGGGCACTGAATTATTATGGGGATGAAAGTACTTGGAATCCTTTGCAGGGTGAAGAGAATCGATATTGTGGAACCTGCCATGTAAGAGATACCTGTCATTATGAAGCAAGGTGGAATCCGCGGGTAGAGCGCACAAAGGTGGAGGATGACCATATTGAATCAGGTGAGCAGCAGTCAAAGCAATACTCGAATTATCGCCCGGATGCCTGTATTTTTGATCAAGAAATTGATATTGAGGATACATACGTGGCGTCAGTGGCTTATGATCAGGGGGCTTTGTTAAGTTACTCGATTCAATTTTCAGCGCCATATGAAGGCTACCGGCTTGCGATTAACGGGACGAAGGGACGGATTGAAACAAATGAGTTTCATGTGCCATCGAGAATCCCTTTTCAATTCCCTGAACAGACAATTGCATACTACCCGATGTTTGGTGGAAAAGAAACGATTGAAGTTGTGAAGCAATCAGGTGGTCATGGAGGTGGAGATCCGCTATTATTAGCAGATTTATTTTTAGGAAAAGATCCGCTCATTCCTTATGACATTTCAGCAGGAGCAGAGGCGGGTGCTTATTCCATTGCACTTGGCGAAGGCATGTGGCGCTCAGTTGCAGAAAAACGCCCGATTGAAATAGAAGAATTGTTTCAAAAAGAGACGGTGTAACGAGAAAGAGAGGAGGGACGAGAGATGGATCATGATGGATCAATGAGCAGAATGCTGCGTATGTGTGAGTGGGTGATGAGACTCGCCTATACGAATTTGTTATGGCTTTTGTTCACTTTACTTGGGCTTGGAATCTTTGGCTTCATGCCTGCAACAACAGCGTTATTTTCTGTGATGAGAAAGTGGATACAAGGGCATGAGCAAGTCAGCGTCTTTCAAACCTTTTGGAAAGTATACCGCGAAGAATTTGTACGCTCTAATGTCATTGGAGTGGTGCTGGTCACCATCGGGACGATTATTTATGTAGACCTTGCTTATATTTATCCAACGAGTTGGTTTTTACACGTGCTTCGCTTTGCGATCTATATCTTTGGTTTTCTGTTTATTGTCAGCTTGTTTTATATCTTTCCGCTGCTGGCTCATTATGATTGGAAAAAGCGTCTTTATTTGAAATTTTCCCTTCTGCTTGGCATCTCGTATTTGCAATATACGCTCTCTATGCTCGTTTTCTCGGCTATTCTCTTTATCCTATTTGCTTATTTGCCAGGGATCGTGCCGTTTTTTAGCATCAGCATTCTCGCATATGGCCACATGTGGCTAGCCTATCAAGTGTTTAAAAAGATAGAGTTTGAAAGCGAACAGCCGGCAGTTGATGTGAAGAAACGATTCCCGTCTTTCCTTCAATCCAAGCGGGTGAATACGCAGTGACGTGTATGATTTGCTATAATGGTGTCACCGTGATTAAAAGGAGAGATGAGAGTCGTGTCTGTAAAAGAAATTTCAATAGAAGAATTAAAGCAAAAGCTAGAGCAAGAAGAAGCCATTCAACTCGTCGATGTGCGTGAGGATGAAGAGGTAGCAGAAGGCATGATTCCAGAGGCAGTCCATATTCGAATGGGCGATATTCCTGAGAAGCTAGATGCGTTTGATAAGACGCAAGAGTATTATATTATTTGCCGTTCTGGTAAACGCAGTGAGAATGTCTGCTATTTCTTAGAAGACCAAGGCTATCAAGCAACCAATGTCGTTGGCGGCATGCTTGCATGGACAGGAGAAACAAAACCGAAGCTGTAAAAAGAAGTCCTTTCATCGACAAGATGGAAGGCTTTTTTTGTTCATATGTCCGTCTCTATTTGCATAAAAATAGAGTAGCAAGAGAAGGGAGAGTGGCATATGTGCTGAAGGTAGCTGTATTTGATGAAGAACACGAGAAAGATTTGCAAAGCGAAATCAATCTTTTTTTAAAAGGAATGGACGACGACCAAATTATTGACATCAAATACAATGTGGCGGTGATCTGTGAGCAAGGAGGAGAGCAACTCTACTGTTTTTCAGCGCTCATTTTATATAAAAAATAAAAGGACCTGCTGAAGGTCCTTTTGACATGATCAACTAGCGTCAATATGTAAACGATGCTTTTTGCAGTGAACGCATTGAAAGAGATAGCCTTGCAAGTCTCCTCCGTTCACGAGCCATTGTTTCAGGTTCTCTTTTGTGAAATGTCCACCACTGCAAATCTCTTCAATATCCTCTGAGAGTTCTTCCTCTAAATGCTCAATTTCTTTCCAACCAACATACTGCACAATCGCGCAAAAATCCCCGCAATGGCTTAACCAATATTCCTGCTGCCATCCGCGGTAACCCGGCGTTCTGTAGATCAGTTCATCTATATATTCTTCATGATCGACGTCATCACAACTCACATCGTCTTGAAACATTCCATTATATGTTTGAGCAGCTGATCCATCTTTAATGCACCAAGGACAAATGCCAGAAACGTTTTCAACAGAATAAAAAGGACCATGATATACATAATCTCGTTCTTTCTCACAAACGGGGCATATCGTCTGCTCTTTTTTAATCACATGTAATGAAACTGGGTCTGGGTTGTACTTGAACGTAGGTAACGTCATATAAACCTCCATTATGTAGAAAAGTGATGATTCAACACTATTTTATCGGAATACGCGATGTCATGACAATCTTCAATTATTTCAACGAGAAAAAAAGCCGTTCGGATGAGGAACGACTTTTCTCTTGTGATGATTATGCTTTTTTTACTCTTGGACTTCTTGGTTTATTGTACTTATTTGCTTGTTTAATCGCTCTTCGTTCTTCATTTAATGATTTGTACAGAGATACAATCATTAAAATGATGACAACAGAGAACGGTAAAGCAGCAAGTTTGGCTGTGTTTTGTAAGGCTTCAAGACCGCCTGAAAATAAGAGCACTGCCGCAACTGCTGACTGGATAATACCCCAGCTGATCTTTACACTATTCGCTGGATTTAATGATCCATAGGTTGTCTGCATTCCGAGAACGAATGTAGCTGAGTCTGCTGATGTGATAAAGAATACCGCAATTAAAATAAGAGCTAGAATCGATGTGATCATTGCCAGCGGATATTCATTTAGTACTCCAAATAGCATGGTTTCCGTAGAAAGGCCTGCAACATCGACAATATTCTTTTGCTGTAAGTCCATCGCAGAAACACCGAAAATAGAGAACCAAAGAAATACAAGGATAGATGGAGCAACTAACACACCAACTAAAAACTCTCGAATGGTTCGTCCACGTGATACACGTGCAATAAAGATCCCGACAAATGGTGCCCAAGAGATCCACCATGCCCAATAAAAGATCGTCCATCCGTTAATCCATTCTCTCTTTTCAGGGTCATTTGGAGATAAGCGAAAGCTCATTTGAACGATGTTGGATAAGTATTGTCCAATAGAGTCAGTAAATGAATTTAAAATATAAACTGTTGGACCTACCAAAAGTAAGAAAAACATCAGAACAGCTGCTAATACCATGTTGATATTACTTAAATATTTAATCCCTTTACCAATACCGCTAAGAGCAGATGCAAGGAAGAGCACCGTCACAATGATGATAATAATCAATTGTGTGCTAAAGGCATTTGGAATGTTAAATAGATAATCCAATCCACCATTGATTTGTGCTGCGCCTAATCCTAAGCTCGTTGCAACACCAACAACTGTCGCAAACACAGCAATACAATCGATGGTTTTTCCGATCCATCCGTGCGTTTTATCTCCTAAAACTGGCTGCAGTGTTGCACTGATTAAGCCAGGCGCATCTTTTCTAAATTTAAAGTATGCAATGCAAAGCGCAACAATGGCATAGATCGCCCATGCATGAAGTCCCCAGTGGAAAAAAGTATAACGAAGGGAATCACGGAAGGCTTGTGCAGTTTCAGTGTCACCCGTTGGTGATTGAATCGCATAATGACTGATCGGTTCAGCTGCTCCGTAAAAAACAAGCCCAATGCCCATTCCAGCACTAAATAGCATGGCAAACCAAGAAAAAAGACCAAATTCAGGCTCTTCACCTGGCTTTCCTAACGTAATTTTTCCGATAGGGCTGAAGATAAAGAATAGACAAAAGCCGACTAGCAGTGATACAACTAATAAATAATACCAGCCAAAGTCATTTGTAATGTATGTTTGAATTTGATCTGTCACATTTTGCAGTGATTCTGGAGAAAAGGCTCCCCATAGAACGGCAATAAATGTGATTGCAATCACAATCCAAAATACACTTGATACGTTTTTCACACCATCTCACTCTCCTGTTGTTCTACACGTTTAAGCAGAGGATTTTGTTTAATATCCCCTGTCTCAACTATTTTCAAACAAAAAGAGGCGAGTTTCTCACTCGACCTCTATTTTACCGTAACATGTTTTGCTTCCATTTATCAACCATCGATATGTGAAGATGACTTTTCTTCAATTCGTTTGCGCAGACGGTAGACATATTCTTTTAAACAAACTGCGAAAATCGTAAACGCTAAAACAATGGCGATTTTTAACGGGGTAATGGACAGCTTCATAAAGAAAGCGGCTGTCAAACTAATGACAACTGCAAGGACAATCGGAAGTGCGCGTCTAATCATTGAAATCTCTCCTTTAGTTCTAGTGCGGCATTCATGCCAGCTAACCTGCCTGTCACAAGTGCTGACGTAATATTGTAACCACCTGTGTAACCGTGAATATCTAAAATTTCTCCGCAGAAATAAAGACCGGCCATTTTTTTGGATGCCATTTTCTTCGGTTCAATTTCTTTGACAGAAACGCCGCCACCTGTAACAAAGGCTTTATCTAAAGAAAGCGTCCCATTTGCATGGACGATGAAATGTTTACAATCATGAGCAAAAGCGCGCAGTTTCTCTTTAGCGAGACCAGAAAATGTCTCCTGCGGATCAATGCCATTTCGTTCTAAAAGGAACAATAAATAGCGCTCTTGCATCCAAGATTTCAGGACATTTTTAATGGCTTTTTTTGGTTCATCTTTTAAATCACGATGAAGTTTTTGGAAAAGCTCCTCGTCATTGAGCTTTGGGTATAAGTCAATTTGAAGACGGACGGTCTGTTGCTTTTTTAGTTCCTTCACAACAAATCCGCTGCATCTCAGAACGGCAGGACCTGATAAGCCAAAGTGTGTAAAGATCATATCCATGACATGAGTGACGACGGGTTTTCCTTTTTTATTTAAAACACTCACGGCCACACTTCTTAATGAAAGGCCTTGAAGCACTTTGTCCTTAATAAAACGCTCGTCTGACGTGACGGGTACTTCTGTTGGGAAGAGCTCTGTAATGGTATGGCCAGCGGCTTCTGCCCATGCATAGCCATCGCCAGTAGAGCCTGTATGAGGCACACTTTTCCCGCCAACAGCAATGACAACGGCATGACTTGAAATTTTTTCATCATTATTTGTAACAATTCCAGCTGCTTGTCCGTCTTGATACAGAACGGTTTTAATCTTTTCATTCGTTCGAATGGTCACATTGAGCACGCGGAGCCTATCTAATAGGGCATCCACAACAGATTGTGCTTTGTTTGAGACAGGGAACATACGTCCATGGTCTTCTTCTTTTAGTTCAATACCTAGATTTTCAAAGAACGAAATAATATCCTCGTTATTGAACTCAGAAAATGCACTATATAGAAAACGGCCGTTTCCGGGAATATGCTTGATGATTTCTTCTACTGGAAGGCGATTGGTCACATTGCAGCGTCCACCGCCAGAAATGGCGAGCTTTCTGCCAAGTTTGTTTCCTTTGTCAATTAACAGAACCGATGCACCGTGTTCTGCCGATGCAATCGCGGCCATCAGTCCAGAAGGTCCACCGCCAATGACAATGACATCATAATGTTTCATGTTACATTCCTCTTTCTACTTTCAGTCATTTCTCTATTATAACGAAGATTGGGGAAGGCTGAAATATGAATTGATTGGTTTTGTGACTTCTGTATTGGATTTGTTACCTGTGCGATGAAATGATGTGTTAAAATAGTTAAGTTGAATATTCATTAGAAAAATGGTGGTTAAGCGCATGTCTAATAAACTGCTTCGTGGTACGTTGGTTTTAACGATTGGGACTTATCTCTCTCGTATTCTTGGTATGATTTACTTAATTCCATTTAGCGCAATGGTCGGAGCGACTGGTGGTGCGCTATTCCAATATGGGTACAATCAGTTTACGATTTTCATTAGCATTGCTACTCTGGGTTTTCCAGCAGCGGTGTCTAAATTTGTTTCAAAATATAACGCGATTGGTGACTTTGAGACAACAAGAAAAATGTTTAGAGCCGGCATGTCTGTTATGCTTGTTTCAGGTATCATTGCTTTTAGTATTTTATATTTATCAGCCCCAATTTTTGCTGAGATACAGCTTGGCGGATCAACCGAAACTGGTGGACTAACGGTTGACCAGGTGACATATGTAATTAGAATGGTGAGTTTGGCTCTCTTAGTTGTCCCGATTATGGGTCTTATACGTGGTTTTTTTCAAGGGCATCAAATGATGGGACCAACAGCAGTTTCACAAGTTGTTGAACAGATAGTCCGAATTATCTTCTTGTTGACGGCAACTTATGTCATTTTAAAGGTGCTTAACGGGGGTCTTGTCATCGCAGTAGGATATGCTACTTTTGCTGCTCTGATTGGTTCTTTTGGAGGTTTATTCACGTTATATGTATATTGGATCAAGCGGAAAGATAAATTACTTGCGATGCAGCCTAATTCTGGACCAAATCTAGGTCTTGGATATAAAAAAATATTTATTGAGTTATTTAGTTATGCTGCTCCTTATGTTTTTGTTGGATTAGCTATTCCTCTATACTCTTACATTGATACTAATACTATTAATAAAGCAATGATTAATGCTGGTTTTAAAGATATAAGTACTGCAGTACTTTCTATAGTTACTTTATATTTACCTAAGCTTGTAATGATTCCAGTATCATTAGCGACGGCATTTGGTTTAACATTAATTCCAACTATCACAGAATCTTTTACATCACGAAATTATAAATTATTAAACAGACAAATTGACCAGACGATGCAAGGTGTTCTATTTTTCGTGCTGCCTGCTTCATTTGGTATTTCGGCATTGGCTGGACCAGTTTATTGGTTTTTCTATCCGTCTGTGCATCCTGAGATTGGGACTTCTATTTTGTTTTGGTATGCACCTGTTGCGTTACTGTTTTCTTTATTCACCATTAACGCAGCGATTTTACAAGGGATTAACAAACAAAAATTTGCGATCGTCAGTCTTTTGTTAGGGATTATCATTAAAACGGTTCTCAATATCCCGCTGATTAGCTGGCTGCAAGGAAACGGTTCTGTGCTTGCAACGGCATTAGGCTACAGTGCCTCGATTTTGTATATGTTCATCATGATCAAGCGCCATGCAGGCTATTCGTTCCGCAGGATTTTCAAACGGTTTATTTTAATTGGTATTTTAACGGCAATCATGGCTGTAGTGGCTTATGTGACATGTCAGCTTGTGAGTCAAGTCATTTCATATGAAGGCGGAATCATACAAGCTGGTATTGTTATTTTGATTTCAATGATCACTGGCGGCGGTGTGTATATGTTCTTATCTTATAAAGTTGGATTGTTAGAGCGTGTACTTGGCAGCCGGATGCCATCATTTTTAAGAAAAAAGAGTTAAGAAGAGGTGGAGAAGCATGAGGCTTGATAAATTGCTGGCCAATACCGGCTTTGGTTCAAGGAAAGATGTAAAGAAGCTGGTCAAGGCCCGGGCTGTCACAGTGAATGGAGAAGTGGCGAAGCAGGTGAAAGATCATGTCGATCCAACAAATGATGAAGTGCTCGTGCATGGAGAGCGTGTAGAGTATAAAGAATTCATTTATCTCATGATGAACAAGCCAGACGGTGTCATTTCAGCAACGGAGGATCTGCGAGATGAGACGGTTGTCGATTTACTAGAGCCAGAGGATATGGCAAGGGAGCCATTCCCTGTGGGGAGACTGGATAAGGATACAGTCGGTCTCCTCCTCCTTACAAATGACGGCCAGCTTGCTCATCAATTGTTATCTCCGAAAAAACATGTCCCGAAAACGTATGAAGTTCATCTAAAATACCCGCTTGGAGATCAAGACATCACTCGTCTTGAAGAGGGAGTTGTGATTTTAGACGACTACCGAACGAAGCCGGCGAAGGTTGAAGTAGATGCCAACCAAGAGGCAGATACACGAATCCGTTTAACGATTACTGAAGGGAAGTACCATCAAGTGAAGCTGATGGCACAAGCAGTGGGCAATGAAGTGATCTTTTTAAAACGGCTCTCGATGGGGGCTGTTTCATTAGACGAAGATTTGGCGTCAGGAGAATACCGTGAATTGACGGAAGAAGAGTTAGACAGCTTAATCAATCGTGATTAATATAGAGAAAAAGAAAAGAACCGGCATCCGCCGGTTCTTTTTGTTATATGGAAGTTCATTATTCGCTTATGATGATATTTTTACTTTTTTTCTCGTTGTTTCCCATTTGCCTCTGCTTGGACTATGAACAAGATCGTTATAGGCAAGCACGTTTAAGTCTCTTTGGATGGTTCTAGGTGTGATCCCGAATTCATCAACCAGCTCTTGTGTCGTCACAAGACCTTTCTCTTGAATGAACATATAAACTGATTTTATTCGAGTCATCATACGGTTTGTTGAAGGTTTCAAAAAACCACTCCCTATCAATAAGATCGGATGGACTTGACTAACCACAACTTACTACACTAAAACTGCGAAATAAGGACATGCAACAATGGTAAATGTTCGTGTTTCTTAATGTTTTATTCTATTATACACGTTATTATGCATCTAGTTCCACCAAAAAGTCAACTTTACGTGTTTTTAAACTTGTCTTCATGAATTGAAATATGTTATATATCATGATTTGAATCCGGTTACAACCCAATAAACACAAGGCATATAAAGAAAATTGCCACTTAAGAAAGATCAAAAAATAAACACAGAAAATTTACAAAATAAAAAATCATTCATACAAAAAAGACACATTCAAATGAGAAATGTGTCTTTTTATTTTGGTTATCCTTCTAAGAAAAAGAGCTGCATGAAAAATAAGACGGCGAAAATGAGCACAAGAATATGCACTTCTTTCCATTTTCCTTTTGCCAGCTTCACAAGTGGATATGAAATAAATCCTAGTGAAATTCCTGTAGAGATGCTAGATGTCAGCGGCATGGAAAGAATCACAAGAAAAGCAGGAAATGCTTCGTCAAGCTCATTCCAGCGAATACGTGACACTGAATTCATCATCAAACAGCCGACAATGATTAAGACAGGTGAAGTGATGGACGGCAAAGACGAAATGGCTTGAACGAGCGGACCAAAAAACAAAGCCACAATAAACAATGCAGCAACGGTTAAAGAGGTCAGTCCAGTTCTTCCGCCAGCAGCCACTCCTGATGAGGATTCAATGTAAGCTGTGGTTGGGCTTGTTCCAAACATTGAGCCAATTGTTGTCGCAGCAGAGTCAGCAAGTAAGGCTCTGCGTACTTTTGGGAGCTGACCATTTTTCATTAAACCTGCTTGTTCCGCAACCCCGATCATTGTTCCTGTTGTATCAAAAATCGTCACAAGTAAAAAGGAGAAGACAACAGCATACAAGTGATGGGAAAATACATCGCCAAACGCAGCGAATGGATTTGTAATCAGCATTCCTTCAGGCAGTTCTGGGGTATCCACTAGCACTTTAGGAAAATAAAGCTGGCCTGTTGCAAGTGCAATTAATGTGGTTGCTAACATGCCGATAAACAGCGCTCCATTCACTTGAAGAACCATTAATATGACAGAAATCATTAAACCAACGAGTGTCAAAATGACAACAGGTGAGCTTAAATTGCCAAGCTTCACAAGATTTTGTGGATCAGCAGTGATGATTCCAGACTGTCTTAGCCCAATGAATGCAATAAATAATCCGATACCTGCTGTAATCCCGTACTTTAAATTATCTGGAATCGCCTCAATGAGTTGTTTTCTAAGGGATGTTAACGATAAAATAATAAAGAGTATTCCAGCAACAAATACCGCACTAAATGCTGTTTGATAGCTGAGGCCCCCACCACCGACAACAGTGACGGTGAAATAGACATTCAGCCCCATACCTGGTGCAATGGCAATTGGATAGTTTGCAAAGAGTGCCATCCAGAGTGTACCGACAACAGCAGCGATAATGGTTGCAGTAAAGACTTGGTCAAAAGGAATGCCTGCATCTGAAAGGATTCCTGGATTGACGGCTACAATATATACCATCGTAAAGAATGTCGTCATACCAGCGAGTAATTCTTTCTTTATGTTGGTTTGGTTCTCTTTTAACTGAAACATAAAATCCTCCATTTACGAACATTATTACAAAACACTTAATATAATATTCGTTTTAAGGGTGGATTGCAACCTTTTTTCAAGGAGGAATGGAAAAATGAATTGGGAAGCAGAAGTCATACGAAAAAAAGACAATTTGATTCAGGATACACAATCTTTTTTACAAATTGAAAGTGTCTTGGATGAAGAAGGCGGCACAGCAGGAAAACCGTTCGGTGAAAAAGTGGATGAGGCTCTTCAGTATATGCTCAAAAAAGGGCAGGACGAGGGCTTCAAAGTGAAAAATGTTGATGGTTATGCTGGTCATATTGAATATGGAGAAGGCGAAGATATCGTCGGTGTGCTATGCCATGTGGATGTCGTGCCTGCGGGAGACGACTGGACAACCCCGCCATTTTCAGCGGACATAAGAGAAAATAAAATCTTTGCAAGAGGAGCCATTGATGATAAAGGGCCGACCATGGCGGCGTTTTACGCATTGAAAATGTTAAAAGATGCCGGTCTGCCGCTGTCGAAAAAGATTCGAATCATCATTGGCACAGATGAAGAAAGCGATTGGAGATGCGTCGATCACTATTTCAAGCATGAGGCGATGCCGCAAATTGGCTTTGCACCAGATGCTGATTTTCCAATTATTCATGCTGAAAAAGGGATCATAGATGCCATCGTATCCTTTACATACGAACAATCAGAAGAAAACAAGCGTTACATCCTCAAGCAATTCACATCAGGCATGCGTCTCAATATGGTCCCAGATGAGGCTCGCGCGATTGTGGCAGCAGCAAACGATCACGATGCTGAAGCCTTAAAAACGGCTTTTGCAGCCTATCTTGCGGAAAATCAGTTAACCGGTGAGACAAACCATACAGCAGATGGACTGACATTCACATTAAAAGGTGTATCAGTTCATGCAATGGAGCCGGCGAATGGCACAAATGCGGGCATTCATATGGCGAATTTCTTATGTGCGCATGAATTAGATGAAAGAGGGCTCGCTTTTACATCACAAATTAATGCCTTATTTGATCAAGACACAAGAGGACAAAAACTCGGCATCGCTTGTAAAGATGATATTAGTGGTGACTTGACCTTGAATGTTGGCACAATCCGCTATTCGCAAAACGAAGAAGCGAAGCTTGGACTGAATGTCCGCTATCCCGTAACCGCGGACGGTGAGGAAGTCAAAAAAGGGATTGAACGAATAAAAGGGGCAACGATTGAGAAATTTGATAACAGTCCTCCTCATCACGTCTCAAAAGACCATCCACTTGTGAAAACATTACAGCGTGTCTACGAAGAACAAACAGGAGATCCTGCCCATCTTATTGCGATTGGGGGAGGAACGTATGCAAGGTCATTAGAAGCAGGTGTTGCCTTTGGCCCTCTATTCCCTGGAAGACCTGATTGCGCACACCAAAAGGATGAATATATCGAAATCGATGATTTACTACGAGCAACTGCTCTATATGCACAAGCCATGTATGAATTGGCGAAATAAAAAAGGAAAGAGAAGAGGGGATTCACCGTGAAAAAAATGTTCTTATGCTCTTCATTCAAAGACAGCTATTCTCTCTTGTCTGACTTTGCAGGCGACACCTTAAAAGGAAAAAGTGTGACATTCATTCCGGTAGCCAGTGAAGTGGAAGAAGTCACGCACTATGTCGATGCAGCAAAAGAAGCCTTTCATCAATTAGAAATGCGTGTAGAGACTGTTCAACTGACCGGGCAAACGGTTCAGGAGATCACACAGATCATTAGGAAGAATGATGTCATGTATGTATCTGGCGGCAATACCTTTTATTTGCTGCAAGAATTAAGAAAGCACGGGCTCGATCGTGTATTGAAAGAAGAGATCGGCAAAGGCAAGCTGTATATCGGAGAATCTGCGGGGAGTATTATCATGGCGCCAAGCATTGAATACATCTCACTGATGGATGATCAGGAGAAAGCGCTAGAATTATCTTCCTTTGAAGGATTCAATGAGATCAGCAGCTATCCGGTACCGCATATAAACAATCCTTATTTAGGTGAAGCCGCGCAGCACATCATAGAGAAAGATCAAAATACGCTCTCTTTATGCCCGCTCACTGATGAACAAGTTTTACTTGTGACAGGCGAACAGACTGAGGTCAAGACGGTCTTGTAGGAGTTGTTCATATGAAACGAAGAAAAAGGAACAGGAGCATACGCCCTGTTCCTTTTTTAATCTTGAAACACATCACTTGATAAATAACGTTCACCCGTGTCTGCTGTCATACAAATGACAATGTGATCCTTTGGCATTTGCTTGGCTGCTTCAATCGCTGCATAGCATGCCGCACCAGATGATGGACCGACTAAAATACCTTCAAGACGGGCGAGCTTTCGTGTGATGTCGTAAGCATCTTCATCACTCACTTGCACAATCTCATCATACACCTGTTCGTTTAAAATATGTGGGATAAATCCTGGACTTGTGCCAACAAGCTTATGTTTGCCAGGTTTCCCGCCTGATAAAACAGGAGACCCCTTTGGCTCTGCCACATGTATCGTCAATTCCGGGAATGCTTTTTTGAGTTCCTCTCCAGTGCCTGTAATGGTTCCGCCCGTTCCAGCAGTTGCGACAAAAGCGGCAAGCGGCTGCCCGATCTGTTGCACTGCATCGATAATTTCTACAGCCGTTGTCCCTCTATGAGCATCGGGGTTCGCACCGTTGTCAAATTGCATGGGAATAAAGCTGTTAGGAATTTGAGCAGCTAATTCTTCTGCCTTGCGAATACAGCCTGGCATTTTTTCCTCCCCTGGGGTTAAAACGACCTGTGCGCCGTATGCCTTTAAAATATTGATTCTTTCTTGGGTCATCGTATCAGGCATGATCAGAATGGCTTTGTAGCCTCTTGCAGCAGCGTTCATCGCTAAGCCAATTCCTGTATTCCCGCTCGTTGGTTCAATAATCGTTGCCCCTTTTGTGAGCTTTCCTTGTTTTTCTGCCTCAAGGATCATATTGTAAGCAGCCCGATCTTTTACACTTCCGCTAGGATTAAATGATTCCAGTTTTAAATAAACAGCAGCGCCATGTTCTGGCTGAAGGCGCTGTAATTTTACAAGTGGTGTATGACCTATTAATTCAGCTATATTTTGTGCAACCTTCATCATGTGACACCCTTTCTTCTCATTCCGCATTACTTTAGTTATACTATCATCAATGGGGATTCGTAAAGTTTGTTAAAAAGGACAGGTGAAAATATGGCCGAAAGCCGTCATTATTTTATCGGGATTCCAATCCCTGAACAACTCGCGTATCAATTGAAAGCGGATATAGACAAGAGGAGCGGACTTTCCTTTCAAAAATGGACAGCACCCATTGATTATCATGTCACCCTTGTGTTTTTAGGCGCGATTCCAGAGGACCGTTTAAATAAGATATCTGAGCTGCTTGAACAGCTGTCTCATGAGGTGTCTGCTTTCCCGCTGAAGCTGAATGAGATAGGGGTATTTGGTCAAAAGGAGCGGCCGAGAGTCTTTTTTGCAAAGCCTATTGAAAGTAAGCCTTTGATGGATCTAAGAGAAAAGGTAAAAACAGCCGTTTTGACAGCAGGTCATCCTGTCGAAAAAAGACCCTTTCATCCACATATGACGATTGCGCGCAAATGGAATAGAGAACAGTCCTATATAGAACAAGCGCCCTTACGGAAAGAACCATATTCGATGGAGGTTTCTAGTATCGCTTTATTTGAAATTCGTCTAAAAGAAACCCCACGTTATCACGCGATCAAACAATTTACACTACATAAATGATTCTAGAGGTTGGAGTGAGCAGCAGATGGCGCAAATTATTAAAATCCAAGATTATATATCACGATATGAACAAGACCCGCATCATTACATCAATCAGTTTATTCGGTTGAAAAAACAAAGGTGGGACGAGTTAAAAAAGGCTTCAAAAGAGCAGGTGCAAAAGCAGGCTGACCAAGCCACCGAGCAAGCACCTGAGCAAGAGGAAGAAAAGAGAAAGAAATTCTCCTTAAAAAGAAAGCAAAAAGAAGCCGATATGAAAAAGGAACGTGACCTGAGTCTTTTTAACGAGCCAACAGATATAGAACAAGGTGTTTTTACAAACGTTCCTACCGATGAAACGAAGCTGATTCACTTTTTTAAGGATCATCTTTACGATGTTCAATTAAAATGGGCCAGCTCGACGATCTCTCATATTTCAACTGTCTCTCACCACATTCGATATGATGAAAAGCTGCGGATGCTTGCAAGGCAGCTGCCAGATTCTTATTTTGTGATGTACAAGCCGGTGCTGCTCATTCAAAAAGCTGAGATGGAATTGTGTCCAGTGCTCATTACGCCGCTTGAAGTCATCTGTTTATCTTTCTTAGAAGCAGAGCCAGACAGCGTATATATTGGATCGAAGGAACGTTTTTGGGAAAAGCGGGCGACTGGAAAAGCTGTTCAATCCGTCTTGAACCCTTGCGCAAGCCTTCTTCGCTCTGGAACTGTTGTGTCAAAAATTTTACAGCAAAGTGGTGTAGAGCTTCCTGTGAAAAAAATCCTCATCAGCCGCACCTCGTATATTGATTTGCCCGAAGTTCCATTCGGGATGGAGGTTGTCGATAAGAAGAAAGCGGAGGATTGGTTTGATAAGCAGCGGAAAAACACCGCGCCGACAAAGCATCAGCAATTCAAAGCGACAAAGGCATTGCTCGCTTATGGTGAATCAGACAGCAAAAGAAGGCAGGAATGGCTCGATTAAAGGCATATCAAGGTCACCAAAAAATGAGACCTGAGTGGAGCTAATATATGAATGAATGGTACTTTATCGTCAATCCAGCAGCAGGACAAGGAAAAGGACTCCGCACTTGGAGAAGCATAGAGAAAGAATTACAAAAGGTAGAGATCTCATACAGATCGTTTCTTACCCAGCATGAAGGACATGCCGAAGTTTTGGCGAGACAGATTAGCGCTATGCAAGACGACAGATTGAAACGGCTGATCGTCATTGGCGGTGACGGCACATTTCATGAAGTACTGAATGGTTTAAAAGAAATTGATCATGTGCAGCTAAGCTTTGTCCCAGCAGGTCATTGGAATGATGCTGCGAAGGGGCTGGGCATCCAGCGTCATGATGTGATCAAAGAAGTGAGAAAACAAAAGAGGATGCTGACGAAAACATTTTCTCTCGGTTCCTTTCAAGATCATGCAGAAAGTCCGCAATCTGTTCTTTTTCTCAATCATATTGGTGTTGGGTTTGATGCGCATGTCTTGAAGAGAACGGTACATTTTAGAGGGAAAAAGTGGCTCAACCGACTCAAACTCGGGTTTATCATCTACCCGCTGTCTTTTCTACATTCGTTATGGTCATTCAAACCGTTTGACCTTGCTCTTTTTATTGAAAATGAGAGAAAAGTTTTTCGCCAAGTGTGGTTTGTGATCGTATGTAATCACCCTTACTATGGGGGCGGGCTGGAAGCAGCGCCGGAAGCGAGTGCGAGGCAATCAGGATTTCAAACGCTCGTTGTCACGGATTTGAATCCATTGAAAGTTCTCTTATTTTTAAGTGCAATGGTTTTTAAAAAGCACCTTGTAATGGAAGGAGTCACCCTTTTTCAGCATGAAGAAGCCTACTTGGAGGCAGATGAAAAAATTTTATTTCACGCCGATGGAGAAGTGATTGGCGCCACTCCAGTGTTTGTTAAGGCTAGTGAGCGATCGTTAAAATTACGTGGCTAAGAAGCAGCCAGTGTGCGCACGAGCAAAAGAAACATGAAAAAAGACTTCCTTTTTCATAAGGTTCTTGTCCTGATTTTCTAGTTTTGCTTGACGAGTATAAGAAGGTAGCGATAAAATCTATAGGACGGCTATTGTTTAGCATCTCATTCTCAATAGCTGTCCTTTTTGTTTTTATGATCATATAAATAAAAAATAAACAGCCAATTGATCTCAATCGGCTGAATTTTGTCGACTAAAAAAGCATGATTTAAAATATTTTAAGAAATGATGGGTTGAAAATTGATATGAACTGGTTGGGACAAATATTAGGTAGCGAATGGCACATCTCTCCTGCTGGAGGCGCTACGGGAGATGCGTACTTCGCAACACACAATGACCAAAAGCTATTTTTAAAACGCAATACGTCACCGTTTCTTGCGGTTTTGTCAGCTGAAGGCATTGTGCCGAAGCTTGTCTGGACAAAACGGATGGAAAATGGGGATGTCATTACTGCGCAGCACTGGCTGAGCGGCAGAGAGCTGAAGCCAAAGGACATGAATGACCGTCCTGTAGCGGAGCAGCTAAGAAAAATTCATACATCAAAAGAGCTGCTCGATATGCTGAAACGATTAGAAAAGCACTCGCTTGACCCGGCATCGATCTTGATGCATCTCAAGGCATCGATCTTAAAAGAGCAGATTGACTCACATGATATCACGCGCGCCATCCAGTATTTAGAGAAACATGTGGACGCAGTTCATTTCGAGGATAAGGTCGTATGCCATTGTGACCTCAACCATAATAATTGGCTGCTGACAGATGAAAATCAGCTCTATTTAATTGATTGGGACGGGGCAATGATTGCAGATCCAGCGATTGATCTTGGACCGCTCTTATACCATTATGTTGAAGAAGAGAACTGGGAAAGCTGGCTCTCTATGTATGGTGCTCCGCTGACCGACAACTTGCGAAAACGCATGGCATGGTATGTGCTGGCTGAAACCGTCTCGTTTGTCGTTTGGCATAAAAGAAAAGGAAATGAAAAGGCGCAAAAAGAAGTGCAAGCCGAGCTACATGCACTCTTAAAACGGTTAAACATCCATTAAGACAGTGGAATGTTCTCGACCCAGTCAGATAGATGCGATTGATGCGCTTCGATATGTGCATCAATTGAACTGACAGAGGTACCTTTTTGGCTGTAATCATAAATATCGGATAGTAGCTGACGAACGTCAGCATCCAAATCTTCTTTTGCCAGCATTAATTGAATCACGCGTCCCACCTGTTCATATTCTGCAACAGTCCCGCAGCAATCCAGCTGGTGATCAGTTAAAATATCTTTGATTAATTGAAGCTGATGTTGGCGGTTTAATCCCATACGTATGCTCCTTTCAAGGCGTGTCATTTATGTGGTTAAACTGTGCATTCAGCTTTGATTTTATACATGAAGCAGACCAGCCCAAATAGCAGCTGGTCTTTTTCATATGTGCGGATAAGTTGCTGTCTTGCGGCTCTTTATGTTTCATGGTATCTTGATAAAATGTAAAGAAAATAGAGGTGTATCAAATTGAGAATGCGACATAAACCGTGGGCGGATGATTACTTAGCTGAAAATGCTCATATTGCTTTAGCCAACCCTGAACAATACAAAGGGAAATGGCATGAGCTGTTTGGAAATGATCATCCAATCCATATCGAAGTCGGTACAGGAAAAGGGAGTTTTATTGCCGGAATGGGCAAGCTTCATCCTGAGATAAACTATATCGGCATTGAATTATTTAAAAGTGTCATTGTGACGGCAGTCGATAAAATCAAAGAAACAGATGTAGAAAACGTAAAGCTTCTGAACATCAACGCAGAGACACTGACAGATGTCTTTGCGGAAAATGAGATTGACCGGGTGTATTTAAACTTCTCTGATCCGTGGCCAAAATCAAGGCATGAAAAACGTAGGTTGACGTTTAAAGCCTTTTTAAAGCGATATGAACAGATCCTCCGTCCAGGCGGTGAATTACATTTCAAAACCGATAACCGCGGACTATTTGAATATTCCTTGAAAAGCTTTTCGTCTTACGGACTCCTTTTAACGTATGTGAGCCTTGATTTACATGAGGATGGCCTCGAAGGAAATGTCATGACAGAATATGAAGAGAAATTCTCTTCCATGGGACAACCGATCTATCGATCAGAAGTGAAATTCCCTGAATAACAAGCGAACAAAGCTGGCTGCAACGAACGATTGCGGTCAGCTTTTTTTGATAAAAAGATTAGCACATGCGATTTTCCTTTGTATTTGCTACGATAGAAAAAGGAGGGATGACAGCAATGGAGACAATGAAAATAGGTGAAATGGAACTGTTCTGGTTAAATGGGGGAGATACACACATGGATGGCGGTGCCATGTTTGGCGTGGTGCCAAAGCCATTATGGTCAAAAAAATACCCTGTGAATGATCGAAATCAAATTGAATTACGGTGTGATCCAATGCTCATACGGTGGAACGGTCTTCATCTGTTAGTAGATTCCGGCATCGGATCAGGGAAGCTGACAGAGAAACAAAAACGCAATTATGGCGTCACAGAGGAAACGAAAATAGAAGAATCACTTGCGGCTCTCGGTTTGCGCCCATCTGATATAGATTACGTCTTAATGACTCATTTGCATTTTGATCATGCAAGCGGGCTGACAAAACGTGAAGGCGATGAGCTCGTGTCTGTTTTTCAGCAGGCAAAAATCATCACGTCCAAAATTGAATGGGACGAAATGAGAGCACCGAACATCCGCTCAAGAAATACATATTGGAAAGAAAACTGGGAGCCTGTTGCCGATCAAGTCATGACATTTGAAGATAGCATCGAAGTAACAGAAGGCATTCGCCTGCATCATACAGGTGGACATAGCAATGGGCATAGCATCTTAACGCTCACAAGTCAGGGAGAAACAGCTATTCATTTAGCGGATATCATGCCGACACACGCTCATAAAAACCCGCTTTGGGTCTTGGCATATGATGATTATCCAATGACCTCGATCCCAGCGAAACAAAAATGGCAGGCATTTGCCGAAGAAAACAATGCATGGTACTTGTTTTATCATGATGCCATCTACCGTGCTGTAAAGTGGGATGAAGACGGGGCAATGACCCATGAGGTCAAAAGAGAAACCGGAAGATAAAAGATCATCTGTATGTTTTTTCGCCTTTCACACAAAATAACGACAAAATGAACTTGTGAAAGGAAGAGTGCAGGTGAATCAATTTTATCGTGTACATGGTGATGTCATCGAGACACCGTTAAGAGGGATCGAAGTCATGTCTGTCCCTTATTTAAACAAAGGAGTCGCATTTACAAAGGAAGAGCGGGAAGAGCTTGGGTTAAAGGGATTTCTGCCGCCGAAGGTGTTAACACTAGAAGATCAAGCAAAGCGTGCATATGAACAGTTCAAAGCACAGCCAGATGCACTTGGGAAAAATGTCTATTTAACTGCGCTTCATGACAGAAATGAAGTGCTCTTTTATAAATTATTAAATGAGCATTTGGCAGAAATGCTGCCGATTGTTTACACACCGACCGTAGGAACAGCGATTCAGCGTTACAGCCACGAGTATAGAAAGCCAAGAGGAATTTATTTATCCATTGATGACCTAGAAGGAATGGAAGAAATTTTTGCATCTTACGGAGTGGATGAATCAATTGATCTCATTGTCGCAACAGATGCAGAAGGAATTTTAGGCATCGGTGACTGGGGTGTTGGCGGAATCGCCATTTCAGTCGGAAAACTGGCTGTTTATACAGCTGCAGCAGGTATTGATCCTAGCCGTGTGCTGGCAGTGGTGCTTGATGCTGGGACCAACCAGGAAAGCCTTTTAAATGATCCGCTTTATGTGGGAAATCAGCACTCCCGCGTTCGAGGAGAGCGCTATGATCAGTTTATTGATCAATATGTTGAGCTTGCCCGTGCGACTTTTCCAAATGCACTTCTTCACTGGGAAGACTTCGGTACAAAAAATGCGCGCGCCATTTTGGAAAAATATAAGGACCGTATTTGTACGTTTAATGATGATATTCAAGGAACTGGAGCCGTCTCACTTGCTGCCGTTCTTGCTTGTGCAAAAGCATCGAAGGTTCCGCTGAAAGATCACCGAATCGTGATCTTTGGAGCAGGTACAGCAGGGATTGGTATAGCCGAGCAAATTCGTGATGCCATCGTGCGAGATGGTGTCAAAGAAGAGGAATCATATGATCATTTCTGGTGTATTGATAAAACGGGATTGCTCACAGATGATTCACCTGACATTCAGCCATTCCAAAAGCCGTATGCAAGACGTTCTGATGAAGTGAAGGATTATGCACGTAATGGTCCAAAGCATTCAATTGATTTGTTAGAGGTCGTGAAGCAGGCGAAACCTACGATCTTAATTGGTACCTCAACTGTAGGTGGGGCATTTACAGAGGAAATTGTGAAAGAAATGGCGTCACATGTAGAGCGACCAGCGATTTTACCGATGTCTAACCCAACACCTCTTTCAGAGGCAAAGCCGGAAGATCTCATTGAGTGGACAGAAGGACGTGCGCTTGTCACAACGGGAAGCCCGTTTGATCCAGTTGAATATGGCGGTGTGACATATGAAATTGGGCAGGCAAATAATGCCCTTGTGTTTCCAGGGCTTGGTCTTGGAACGATTGTGTGTAAAGCCCGCCTCATGACAGACAGCATGTTTGTTGCGAGTGCTGAAGCGATTGCGAGCATGGTCAATGTCGGAAAACCGGGTGCTGCGATGCTTCCAAGTGTTGATCAGCTTCGAACAGTTTCAGCGACAGTGGCTGTCCGTGTGGCACAAGCAGCGATTGACGAAGGAATTGCGGAAGAAACCCCTGATGATCTCATTCAGGCTGTGCAAGACGCCATGTGGCACCCTGTATACAAAAAAATCAAAGCCATCTAAAAAAAGCTTCGCAAGGACTTGTCTTTGCGAAGCTTTCTTATTAAGCAACAGAATCAATGACATCAACGATCATGCCTGTTTTTGCATCAATCATGACTTCATACTGTTCAAGCTCGCCAAAGGCGGAGCGTGTAATGCCAGATTTGTACACATCAATCGTTTCACCATTTACGGTATACGGTTCTGGTACAGTATAAATCCAAGAGCCATCAATCGGGCCGCGCTGTTTAAAAGCAGATTTCACAATTTTTAACGCTTTTTCAGACGAGATATACGTAGGGAAAAAGACTTTCTTTGCAACAATTGCAGCGGCTACGCCTATACTCGCACCAATCAGAACATGTTTTAACTTCAACGTGCTGCACCTCCGTATTGCTGTTTTTTCCATTATACAAAACTTGTCCAGCGATGTTAAGAAATCCGAATACTTGAAAGCATATTCAAAATTTCTGGAGAGATACTTGGAAAACCGAAAGAATTCTTATAGTATAAAGTGAGTGTTATTTTTATAGGAATTTATATGGTCATTACATAGAAATGAGGGTAACTGTCAAATGAACGAAGAAACAATGTCGCTTTTCCGAAATTTAACAGAACTACAGGGAACTCCAGGTAATGAGCACCATGTGCGTGCTTTTATGAAAAAGGAACTTGAGAAATATTCCGATGAACTCATACAGGATCGTCTTGGCGGAGTGTTTGGTGTCCGCAAAGGTCCAGAGAACGCGCCGAAGATTATGGTGGCTGGTCATATGGATGAAGTCGGCTTTATGGTGTCATCCATTACGAAAAACGGAATGATTCGTTTTCAAACACTTGGCGGCTGGTGGAGTCAAGTGATGCTTGCGCAGCGCGTGGATGTTCATACGGATCACGGGCCAATTCCGGGCGTTGTATCGAGCACACCTCCTCACCTTCTGACACCAGAACAAAAAAGCAAACCAGTAAAACCGTCAGATATGCTGATTGATATTGGTGCAGACAGTGAAGAAGAAGCGAAAGAGCTTGGCGTTCGCCCAGGGCAGCAAATCGTTCCTGCAACGGTCTTTACCCCAATGGCCAATCCGAAAAAGATTTTAGCCAAAGCTTGGGATAACCGCTATGGGTGCGGACTTGCCATTGAATTATTGAAAGAATTAAAAGACGAAACCCTCTCATGTCAGCTATATTCAGGTGCAACCGTCCAAGAGGAAGTAGGGCTCAGAGGGGCTGAGGTAGCTGCGAATATGATTCAGCCGGATCTGTTCTTTGCTCTAGATGCGAGTCCCGCAAATGATGTGACGGGAGACAAATCACAATTTGGCCAGCTTGGAAAAGGTGCACTTCTTCGTATTTATGATCGCACGATGATTACGCACCGAGGCATGAGAGAATTTGTCCTCGATACAGCCGAAACAAACAATATTCCATACCAATATTTCGTATCGCCAGGCGGTACGGATGCTGGACGTGTCCATATCTCAAATCAAGGTGTACCGTCTGCTGTTATTGGTGTATGCGCGCGTTACATTCATACAAGTCACTCTGTCTTGCATGTGGATGATTATGCAGCGGCAAAAGAATTAATTGTTCGTCTTGTGAAAAATTGTGATCAAAGCACGGTGGATTCGATTTATCAACAAGTGTAAACGATAAGAAAAAGGCTGCCTCATTAAGAGCACAGCCTTTTTCTTATTCCTGTTCAAACACGTATGACAACGCCTTAATTGCTTGATTCACTGTTTCGACAGTGATATTTGCTTTGTTTGATAGTTCCTTTAGGGGATGATGTAATTCTTTAGGACGAATCAAAATAAGGGGTTTTCCTTTGGCGATGGCAGAAGAAGCATCCATTGCCGTGTTCCACTGTTTATATTTCTCACCAAAGCGGGCGATGACAACGTCTGCCTTATTTAATAATAGTTCGGTGCGGAAATTGTTCAAATCAGAAGCCGCATCGTCTTTCAAGATGGCATTTGGCTGCCCGCCTAAAATATCTTCTCCGATGTTATCTGATCGGTCATGATTCTCCATTGGACCAACAAACGTCACTGGTAGTTTCAACGACTGGCTTTTTTCCTTAATTTCATCGCGCCACTGGCTATGAATTTCTCCAGCTAAATAAACCGTTAATTGCATAACAATCTCCTCCTTGTGCACAAACTTAGTAAAGGTTTGCCCTGTTTCTTTTCATGTTACACAAGAAGTGCTTGATAAAGCAAAAAAAATATGATTATGATATTCATGGTAGAGACTATTTTTCATCGTAAGAAGACTACATATAATGGGAAGGACAGGCCTCTTCGTCTTTCCTATGAGAAAGCAGGAAGACGACGTTGATGACTTATTTAAAAAGAAAGGGTATTTCCCTTTCGCCAAAGGTGTATTTTATTGATGCACTCTCTTATATGGCTTTAGGTCTATTTGCTACATTAGTGGTAGGGCTGATTTTAAAAACAGCAGGCGGCCTGTTATCATTTCCTCTCATCGTGGAAATGGGAACGCTCGCAATGGGGCTGATGGGACCAGCAATTGGCGTAGCGGTTGCTTATCGCTTAAACGCTTCTCCTTTAATTATTTTCGCAAGTGTTGTTTCAGGTGCCGCTGGAGCAGAGCTTGGGGGACCTGCTGGAAGCTTCGTGGCTGCTCTCATTGGTGTGGAATTAGGCAAACTGATCAGTGGTGAGACAAGAATTGATATTATTTTAACGCCGCTTGTTACGATTATCACAGGTTTTCTCACCGCTGCTTTCATCGGCCCTGGAATTCAGGCGGTGATGACAGGGCTCGGCAGGCTGATCGTATGGGGGACTGACCAAAGTCCACTCATCATGGGCATGCTGGTTGCAACCATTGTTGGACTTGCTCTTAGCTCACCGATTTCAAGTGCTGCGCTTGCGCTGATGCTTGATTTAAGCGGTCTTGCTGCTGGTGCGGCAACGATTGGCTGCTGCGCGCAGATGGTCGGCTTTGCTGCTGCAGGATTTAGGGAAAATCGTTTTGGCGGTCTTGCTGCGGTAGGCATTGGAACATCAAAACTACAGCTGCCGAACATTGTGAAAAATCCACTCATTCTCATTCCGCCGACGATTGCAGGACTGATTCTTGCGCCAATTGGTATCATTGGCTTTGGGATGGTCAATAATGCGGCAGGAGCGGGTATGGGAACGAGCGGTCTTGTCGGCCAGCTCATGACTCTCACAGTCATGGGATTTCATCCTTCCGTTTTCCTCGCAATTGCTCTCTTGCATATCGTTGGCCCGGCAGTGATTAGTTTGGTAGTATCAGAATGGATGAGAAAGAAAGGCTATATACAATTCGGAGATTTAAGTATACAAACTGGAGGAATCAAACATGAAAAAAATTGAATCAAACGAAGAATTACAAAAAGTGATTCAAGAAGACTTAACCGTATTACTATTTTCAGCTGACTGGTGCCCGGACTGCACATTTATTGAGCCGTTTTTGCCAGAGCTTGAAGCAAACTATCCAGAATTTGAATACTTCTATGTGGATAGAGATCAGTTCATCGACACTTGTGCAGAGTGGGAAATTTACGGAATTCCAAGCTTTTTAGTCTTTAAAAACGGACAAGAGATCAACCGTTTTGTCAGCAAAGATCGTAAGACAAAGGAAGAGATTGAAGCATTTTTAACAGATTCTCTTTCTAAATAACGAAAGGAGGGTCTTATCATGGCGAAAATGACATCAAGACAGCTTGCCAATCAATTGAAAAGCCGTCTGACGAACGACAGCTGGACCCACCAGTTTGACAGGGAAAAAGATACGCTTCGTGTGGAAGATAAACATACAGGAAAGGGCATCACGCTTGAGCTCCCGCCGATTATTGCAAAGTGGGAAGTAAAGCCTGATGAAACACTGGATGAGATCGTTTATTATGTGAAAGAGGCGCTCAGCGCTATGAAAGGTGAAGCGCAGCATATCTCAGGTAAAGAGAAGCACATTTATCCGGTCATTCGTTCAACGTCCTTTCCAGAAACATCGAGTGATGAGATTCCGCTCGTTTTTGATGAGCATACAGCAGAGACAAGAATCTACTATGCACTTGACCTTGGAAGCACCTACAGATTAATTGACGAGAAGATGCTGCAAAAGGAAAACTGGACAAAAGAACGAATCAGAGAAACCGCAAGTTTTAACGTCCGTTCACTAAAGACTGTCGTGAAAATGGATGAAGTGGCGGGCAACCGTTTTTATTTCTTCCGTGCAAACGACGGGTACGATGCAAGCAGAATATTAAATGAATCGATTTTACAAGAATACGCGCAAAAAGTAGAGGGGCAAATGGCTATTTCCGTTCCCCATCAAGATGTGTTCATCATTGCAGATGTACGCAATGAATCAGGCTATGATATTTTAGGGCAAATGTCGATGAGCTTCTTCGCCAGCGGCACGGTTCCGATTACCGCCTTGTCATTTTTATATGACGAAGGCAAGCTTGAACCGATCTTTATTCTTGCAAAAAGCAGACCAAAACAGCAGTAGAAGGGAATTTTGAAGAATGAACGTTTTTTATAATGCAGAAGGTGTCGGCGACACACTCCTTATTTCATTGAAAGATGTAACAAGAGAAGAAGTAGGTCATGAAACGTTTGGAGATGTCGTAAGAATCTTCAATCAAGACACAAAAGAAACAACAGGTTTTAATATTTTCAATGCATCTACTTACATGAAAATTGAAGAAAACGGATCTGTACCGCTTTCTGAAACGCTTGTTCAAGATATCAATGAAATTTTGAACCGCAACGGTGTCAGTGAAACATTAACAGTTGATCTATCACCTAATTTTGTGGTCGGTTATGTGAAGGAAAAAGAAAAACATCCGAATGCAGATAAACTGAACATTTGCCAAGTAGATGTTGGCGATGAAACCTTACAAATCGTGTGCGGTGCACCAAACGTTGATCAAGGTCAATATGTTGTGGTTGCAAAGGTCGGTGCTGTGATGCCGAGCGGTTTGGTGATCAAAGATGCTGAACTAAGAGGTGTTCCTTCAAGCGGAATGATTTGTTCTGCAAAAGAATTAGATCTTCCGAATGCGCCTGCTGAAAAAGGAATCCTTGTTCTAGAAGGAAGTCACCAAGCTGGCGAACCATTTGAAGCGTAACCTCCCATAAACGGGTACAAATGAGCGAAGAATGTGTTATACCAAAAGTCACTAAGTACGTACTTAGTGACTTTTTTTCATCTACAGACAGCATGAACAGCAAAGCGTAGCACTTTTCTCGCTTTTCTGCATGAAAAAGCAATGGTATACTAAAAATCGCCCAAGAAAACGTAAGGGGAGTTAAAGTGAGTGATAAATGATGAGTTGGTTAGATAAATTTTTTAGTGTATTTTTAGGAGAAGAAAAAAAAGAAGAAAAAGCTGAGAGGCCTGAAACAGGTCCGATTGCACCAAAGCAGCCAGCTGTTGAACAGCATAAAGAATATAAAAAAGTTGAAGATACGAAAGTGTATTATGAATATCCAAAAGGCAATTTCCGCTTTCCTCTCGTTCCAGATGAACCTGCACGTGAGGCAGCAAAGCAGCAAGAAAGAAGGCGCACGCGGCCAAGTCAGCCAAAGGCAAAGCAGACGACCTATCAGCCAAAACAAACGGTGCAGCCTGATCTCAATAAAAAGCCTTTTAAACCAGAGCAAATCCCTTCACCCATCTATGGCTACCACCAGGATATGCGTCCAAAACATGCAGCAGCCAAAGAAGACACATCTTCTGTCAAAATGAAATCGGCAGAAGAAACGTCACAGCGTGTCACACTGTTATCAGAAGAAGCAGAGCGTGAACGGAATGTAAGACAGCAAATGAACATCCCGTCTATACGAAAAGAACAACGGTTGGAAGACATGATGTCAGCCCAAACAGAAGAACAAGTACAGAAGCAACCTGTCACGACGCCGCTTACTTTGCAAGAGGAACTCGCTTATCAAGATCACGTTCAATCAACGATGGAACGTTTATATGACGAGCCTTTCAGTGAGACAGAGGATCAAGATCAAGCTTTGTCACAGACCAAAGACGATCGGGAAGCATTCTTACATATGGAGCAAGCTGAAGCATCTAACGAGCCTCTAGAGATGGAGCAAGAACAGGCAGTCACCATTGAACAAGAAGAGCCGATGATTCCGCTTGAAGATGATGCTGAGAAAAAAGAGAGCTTTACATTTGAAACAGCTGAAAGCGCATCACCAGCTCTCGACATGGAGATAGAAAGCCCAGTAGAAGAAACTGCGATGCTGGAAGAGAAGAACATAGAGGCTATGGAGGAAACAACAGAGTCTGCATGGATAGAAGAAAGTCAAGCAGACGTGTCAGCGGCAGCATTTGAACATGAAGAACCGGTGATCATACAGGATTCGCAAGATGATGATTCTATGCCGGAAGAAGAAATAACAGATGATGAAGTCATGCCAGTTGAAGAAGCATCAGATGAATTCGCTGACTCTGGACAAGCAGAGATCGCCGGGGATATGGCAGAGCAGCATGAAGAAACGCCCGAAGTAAAACGAGAAGCACCGAATCGTGAAGAACCAAAACCGTCTTCTCCACAGCCAAAGCGCTCAAGCGGTCAAACCTCCACCGTTCCTTTTAACGTCATGATGTTAAAAAGTGATCAGCGCGTGCAAGGACAGAAGAAAACGGCAGATGCACAAGGATATGTATTTCCGAGTTTAGCCCTTCTAGACGTTCCGCCAGCACAAAAAGAAGAGGACGGAACATGGGTGAAAGAACGGGCAGAACTGCTCAATGCCACACTGAAAAATTTCAATGTCAGAGCAAGTGTTGTTCATGTGACGCAAGGTCCTTCTGTTACAAGATTTGAAGTGCATCCTGAACCAGGCGTGAAAGTGAACAAAATTACAAACCTGTCAGATGATATCAAACTCAGTTTGTCTGCAAAAGATATTCGAATCGAAGCGCCGATTCCTGGGAAGAACACGATTGGAATCGAAGTGCCGAACCTTCACAGTAAAATGGTTTTCTTGAGAGAAATGATCAGAAGCAGTGCTTTTAGAGACAACCCATCTCCATTAACGGCAGCGCTCGGATTGGATATTTCCGGTCAGCCCGTTGTGGTTGATTTGCAAAAAATGCCGCACGGCTTAATTGCCGGAGCAACAGGTTCAGGGAAAAGTGTCTGTATTAATACCATTCTCGTAAGCCTGATGTTTAAAGCCTCACCTGATGAAGTGAAAATGCTGTTAATCGACCCTAAAATGGTCGAACTGGCGCCGTATAATCACATTCCGCATCTTGTGAGCCCAGTTATTACCGATGCCAAGACAGCAACAGCTGCTTTGAAATGGGTAGTAGATGAAATGGAAAGACGCTATGAACTGTTTGCACACTCTGGTGTGAGAGAAATCAAACGATTTAACGAACTGGTGAAAGAAAAACAAATGGGTGAAAAACTGCCATATCTCGTCGTTGTCATTGATGAGCTGGCTGATTTAATGATGGTCGCACCAAATGAAGTCGAAGAAAGCATTTGCCGAATTGCCCAAAAAGCAAGAGCATGCGGGATTCACTTACTCATTGCGACGCAAAGACCTTCTGTTGATGTCATTACAGGCCTCATTAAAGCAAACATCCCAACAAGAATTGCTTTCTCTGTTTCAAGCCAAGTGGATTCAAGAACGATCATTGATATGGCAGGTGCTGAAAAGCTTCTCGGAAAAGGAGACATGCTGTTCTTAGAAAATGGCTCTGGCAAACCGACAAGGCTACAAGGGAACTTTGTATCAGATCGAGAGATTGATGAAGTGGTAGCGCATGTGAGAAAACAGCGCAAACCTGTGTTCCTTTTTGAACAGGAAGAATTGATGCTCCAAGGCTCTGCCATTACAGACGAAGATGAATTGTTTATGGACGCATGCAGGTTCGCCATCGAGCAAAATAGTGCAAGTACATCCAGTTTGCAAAGAAGATTTAGAATTGGCTACAATCGAGCAGCAAGATTAATTGATATGATGGAACGTGAAGGAATGATCTCTGGTGCAAAAGGCAGTAAGCCAAGAGAGGTCCTCATGACACTGAGTGACTTAGAACAATTGATCTAAACAAACCACTTCATTTTTTTGATAAACATGGTATGATAGCACATAGGTGCAATTTTTGAATTGGACGCTTTTCGCATGCCTGTCTGAACGCTTTTTAATGAAAATGAGCGAAAGCAGGTGTTAGAAATGGGAAAGTTGTCGGATACTAATCATAGTTAATATTGATTAGAATAGGAAGATCGGAAAAAAATCTTTATTTGGAGCTGCGATTTGTGATCAGCTAGAGACAAAAATCACAAGTTGCAAATTGAAATGAGCGTCATATACTGTAAGTCAGATAGACGTTTGTTGGAGGTACAATTATGACTGTTTATCATTTTGTTGGAATAAAAGGGACAGGTATGAGTCCACTGGCCCAAATTCTTCATGATACTGGGTATACTGTCCAAGGATCGGATATCGAAAAACATATCTTTACACAAAAAGCATTAGAAGAACGAAATATTAAAATTCTTCCATTTGACCCAGATAATATTCAGCCAGGGATGACGGTGATTGCAGGAAATGCATTCCCAGATACACACCCTGAGATTGAGCGTGCTCTTTCTGAAGGGATTCCTGTCATTCGTTATCATAAATTTCTTGGAGAATACATGGATTCATTCACAAACGTTGCAATTACTGGTGCTCATGGTAAAACATCGACAACAGGTCTACTTGCACATGTGATGCAAGCGGCAAAACCAACTTCCTACTTAATCGGTGATGGATCTGGAATGGGGAAAGAAAACAGCGAGTATTTTGTATTTGAAGCGTGCGAATACCGCAGACATTTCCTCAGCTACCATCCAGACTATGCGATCATGACCAATATTGATTTTGATCACCCTGATTATTTCACGGATATTGATGACGTGTTCGATGCGTTTCAAAACATGGCACTTCAAGTGAAAAAAGCCATCATCGCTTGCGGTGATGACGAGCATCTGCTCAAGATCCAAGCAAAAGTACCTGTTGTGTACTACGGATTCAATGAAGAAAATGATTTCCAAGCACGAAATGTTGTGAAAAACACAGAAGGCACCACATTTGATGTATTTGTACGTAATACGTTTTATGATACCTTCTACATTCCTGCTTACGGAAACCACAATGTCCTTAACTCATTAGCGGTCATTGCATTATGCCACTATGAAGCCATTGATGTAGAGCTCATCAAAGGTGCTTTAACGACATTTGGCGGTGTGAAACGACGCTTTAATGAAAAAGTAGTCGGTGAACAAGTCTTAATTGACGATTATGCTCACCATCCGACTGAAATTGAAGTCACGATCGAAGCAGCCCGCCAGAAGTATCCAGACCGTGATATTGTAGCAGTCTTCCAGCCGCACACTTTCACTCGTACACAGCAATTTTTAAGTGAATTTGCGGACAGTCTGAAAAAAGCAGACTATGTATACCTCTGTGATATTTTCGGTTCAGCTCGTGAAAACATTGGGAAACTAAGCATTGAAGATTTGCGGGAAAAAATTCCGCAAGCCCAATTGATTGAAGAAGAAGAGACATCTGTGCTAAAAGCACATGAAAATGCGATCGTGGTCTTTATGGGGGCAGGAGATATTCAAAAGTATCTTCGTGCTTATGAGAAAGTCGCAGTATAATTGCCTGTCAAAAAGTGCCGATTCAATCGGCACTTTTTTATTTTGAATAAAATGTGACAAAGGGGCTAAATGTGACAAGATGTGCCGCTTTTTTTCGTTCGCTGTGGACAGGAATTGGCGAATAAGTGTAGAATTATTATTCAATCGGTCATTCTAGGCGATGTTTGAATGATACAACGAGAGGGTATTGAATTGAATATGCCCGCAGCAAAGGAGGTATCAGATGATTATTATTCTCTATTTAAGCGTTGCACTCATCGCAATTGCTTTCCTCATTCTTGTCATCTACTTGTCCAAAACATTGAAATCCTTACAGCTGACATTAAAGAATGTTGCATCAACTTTAGAAGGTCTTGAAGGACAGATGCAAGGCATCACCACAGAGACAGCACAGTTGCTACATAAGACCAATCAGCTTGCTGAAGATATTCAAGACAAATCGGCAAAACTTAACACAGTTGTGGATGCGGTGCAGGGAATTGGCGGCTCGATCAACCAATTTAATACAAGCATAAAGCAGGCAGCTGGTGCGGTTACTTCATCCGTTGAACGAAATCAGGAGAAAGTCACGGATGTGGTAAGCTGGAGTAACGCAGCACTTGAAATCTATAAAAAATGGAAACAGCGTAAACAACAATAATCAACCATTTTCGCATAGGAGGAATAATCATGAGCAAAGACGGAATCAATAGCAAAGACTTTTTGATCGGAACACTTATCGGTGGCATTATCGGTGCAACAACGGCATTATTTTTAGCACCAAAGTCAGGGAAAGAGCTTCGCGATGATTTGAACACCCAAGCGAATGCCCTAAAAGAAAAAACAGATCGTCTTACAACAGATGCAAAGGAAAAAGGCACTGAATATGTGACGATTGCGAAAGACAAAACATCTGAATTGTCTCAGCTCGTAGCAGAGCAGTCAAACCAGATTTTAGACAAAGTAAAAGACATAAAAGATCGTACAGCTGGAAAAGCTAAACAAGTAAAAAGCGAAGCAGAAGATGCTGCAGCAAATATTGCAAATGAAGCTTCAGATGTAGCAGATGAAGCAAAAGTAAGAGCACAAGAAGCAAAAGCAGACATTGAAGACGGCATCAAAGATGTCAAAGAAAAAGTAGAACAATCTACGAAAGGCTAACTCGCTGCTTAAGTTAGGAAGGAGCACATCATGTCTAAACAACTCATAGAAACAGAAGAACAGTTTGACCAACTAACAAATCAAGACGGAACCTTTGTCTTTTTTAAGCACAGTTTGACATGTCCAATCAGCCAAGCTGCTTTTCAAGAGTTTGAAGCGTTTGCGTCAGAACATGAGGATGTTCCTGCTTATTTCTTGCAAATTCAAAACACAAGAGAGCTTTCATCCTATGTGACTGAAAAGTCAGGGATCAAGCACGAAAGCCCGCAGGCACTCATCTTTAGCGGTGGCAAAGTAAAGTGGCATGCTTCTCACTCAAGCATTACAAAAGAAGCGCTTGAACATAACATGTAGAAAAACGTCAGCGATTGCTGACGTTTTTTTTATAAAAAAGGTTTACTTGCATCAAAAGTATGCTATAATCTTACACATAATACTTTATCGCTTAAAAGCGTTTGGGTAATAAAGAATTTTTTCGTGACAATTCCGAAATCTTTGTTTATAATAAACCCTATTATAAGAGATCAAAAATAAAAAGCGAGAGCGGGCAGAGGAAAGGATGACAAAAATGAGCAACAATGAATTGGAACAATTGAGACAGCAAGCAGATGAACTAAATCTTCAAATCTTAAAACTGATCAATGAAAGAGGAAACATTGTAAAAGAAATTGGAAAGGCAAAAGAAGCGCAAGGTGTCAACCGTTATGACCCTGTCAGAGAGCGCACAATGCTTAATCAAATTCTTGAAGAAAATGATGGCCCATTTGAAAATTCAACGATTCAACATATTTTCAAAGAAATTTTCAAAGCAGGTTTAGAGCTTCAAGAAGATGACCACAGCAAAGCACTTCTTGTTTCTCGTAAGAAAAAACCTGAAAATACAATTGTAAATATCAATGGAGAAGCGATCGGTGACGGAAAACAACGTTTCATCGTTGGACCATGTGCCGTTGAAAGCTACGAGCAAGTTGCAGAAGTAGCGGCAGCAGCGAAACAGCAGGGACTAAAACTTCTTCGTGGCGGCGCATTTAAGCCTCGCACAAGTCCATACGACTTCCAAGGACTTGGCGTAGACGGTCTAAAAATTCTAAAACGTGTAGCAGATGAATACGGTCTTGCAGTTATTAGTGAAATCGTGAATCCTGCTCATATTGAAGAAGCGATTGAGCATATCGATGTCATCCAAATTGGAGCACGTAACATGCAAAACTTCGAGCTTTTAAAAGAAGCTGGATCAGTGAATAAACCAGTTCTTTTAAAACGCGGTCTAGCAGCAACAATTTCAGAATTCATCAATGCAGCTGAATACATCATCGCACAAGGAAATGACCAAATCATCCTTTGCGAGCGAGGCATCCGCACATACGAAACAGCCACAAGAAATACACTAGATATCTCGGCTGTGCCAATCTTGAAACAAGAGACACATTTACCAGTCTTTGTTGACGTGACACACTCAACTGGACGAAGAGATCTACTTCTTCCAACAGCTAAAGCAGCTCTTGCGATTGGAGCAGACGGTGTGATGGCAGAAGTGCATCCAGATCCATCTGTTGCCCTATCTGATTCAGCGCAGCAAATGGACATTCCACAATTCGAAAAATGGTTAGATGCATTAAGACCACTTGTCAACATTCATGCGTAATCATAAATAGAAAAGCCGCCGGATGACAGCCCGGCGGTTTTTTCATGAAAAAATACGATCAAGATTGGGAATGAAAGGAAGAGAGCACATTGCAAGCTAAAAATATGCTTGTTCACAATGTTTTCATTTTTAAAATTCGATAGAATCTGCTAAGATCATTGTCATAGCTGACGTTCGCGACGATTTTTGGTGAAATATGATTCAATTTACAGGTAACAAGCTCATTAAAGTTTGTTTAATTTAATTATAAAAAGAAAGGGAACGTTTTCATATGAAGAAAAAACGTGTATAATTTCATAAAAGAATGTCATTTTGATGTAGATTGAAAAATTATGTGTCTCTTTTCATCGTTTTAATGACAAATAGGATATTATTTTCCTCGTATCTGACATGTCTCTATCCAATTGGTGAATGCTATAGATATGAAGTGTATTTGAAGGAGTGATTTATGTGAATAATGTTACAATATATGATGTAGCAAGAGAAGCAAACGTAAGTATGGCAACGGTATCACGCGTTGTTAATGGTAATCCAAACGTAAAACCAACAACAAGAAAAAAGGTACTTGAAGCAATTGATCGTCTCGGCTACCGTCCAAACGCAGTCGCACGAGGCCTTGCAAGTAAAAAGACCACAACAGTTGGGGTCATCATCCCTGATATTTCAAGTATCTTCTATTCAGAGCTTGCACGAGGAATTGAAGATATTGCGACGATGTACAAGTACAACATTATTTTGAGCAACTCAGACCAAAATACTGATAAAGAACTTCATTTGTTAAACACAATGCTTGGCAAACAAGTAGATGGAATCGTTTTTATGGGCGGAAACATTACAGATGTGCATGTGGAAGAATTTAAGCGCTCTCCTGTACCCATTGTACTTGCAGCATCTGTTGAAGAGCAGGCACAAACACCATCAGTCAACATTAACTATGAACAAGCCATTTATGATTCAGTTCAGCTATTAGTTGAAAAAGGACATAAACGAATTGCGTTTGTATCTGGACCAATGTCAGAACCAATTAACTCTATGAGAAAGCTTGCTGGTTATAAGCGTGCGCTTGAAGAAGCTGGTATCGCGTTTGACGAAGCGCTTGTTGCTGAAGGAGACTACTCATATGACTCTGGTATTGAAGCGCTCGCTAATCTGCTTGAGCAATCTGACAAGCCGACGGCTGTGATTGCAGCGACTGACGAAATGGCGCTAGGTGTCATTCATGGAGCGCAGGACAGAGGCGTATCAATTCCTGAAGATTTAGAAGTGATTGGCTTTGATAACACAAGACTATCCCTCATGGTGCGCCCTCAATTGACAACAGTTGTTCAGCCGACTTACGATATTGGAGCTGTTGCGATGAGACTTTTGACAAAGCTCATGAACAAAGAACAAGTAGAAGATCAAATTGTTGAATTGCCACATAGAATCGAAGAAAGACAATCGACGAAATAAAAAAGAAAGCAGGCTCACTTGATCAGTGGACGCCTGCTTTTTTTTATGCCTTTTTCTTTTCTCGTCGCACAGGCATGAGTGCTTTTTCTACCGTTTGTGCATTTTTTTCTGTAATTTCTGCTCTTCTTGGAATCGGTGGATATAAATCGTCAGGATCTAGCCAAGTGGATGGAAGCGGAACAGGCGATTGTTTTTCCCATGCCCGAATCCATTCCTGAGGAAGCGCATCTGGTGGTGTGAGGCCTTTCATCTCAAGCCAAATGCGGCTCCATGCTCTTGGAACGACACGCCAAATATCATAGCCGCCTCCGCCCACAGCGATCCATTTTCCATCACAATATTGATGCGCCAGCTCATGGGCAATTCTAGGAATTTCCTCATATATTTTCATAGTAGCAGATAAATGCGTCAAAGGGTCATAATAGTGGGCATCTGCTCCATTTTGCGTCAAAATGACATCTGGTTTAAAAAAAGCAGCAATCTCTGTCACTGCTGTTCGATAGGCTTCTAAAAATGATTCGTCTTCTGTAAATGCGTCAAGCGGGATATTATATGCATAGCCATAGCCTTTATCATGACCCCTTTCCTGTACTTGTCCAGTTCCAGGGAACAAATAGCGTCCTGTTTCATGAATGGAAACAGTACATACCTCTGGATCATCATAGAAGCTAAACTGGACACCATCGCCATGATGAGCATCTGTATCAATATATAAAATTCTAGCGCCATATGTCTTTTGAATATACTGAATGGCCACAGAGCTGTCATTATAAATACAAAAGCCAGAAGCACGCCCTTTAAATCCATGGTGAAGCCCGCCGCCAAGATTGAGCGCATGCTGCGAATGTCCAAGCATCACTTGATCAACTGCTGTTAATGTCCCGCCAACAAGGAGAGAAGCTGCCTCATGCATCCCTGCAAACATCGGGGTATCCTCAGTGCCAAGACCATAACGTTCCCCCTCTGTGGTGGACAGTTTTCCTTCACTTGCCCGCTGCACTGCTTGAATGTAGTCTGCTGTATGGACAAGCTTTAACTCCTCCAGCGTCGCCATACGAGGTGCGACAATCTCATCATCCATTAACGCCTTCATTTTTTGAAGAAGATCATAAGTTAAGTAGACGCGAAGCTGATTGAAGGGATGATCTTGATGAAACTGGTACGTTTGAAAAGATGGTGAAAAAACAAAGGTCGCTTCCTTCATTTGATCGTCTGCTCCATAGGCCATAGCACCTTATAGCCTTTTGCACGAATTAGCTTCGTCACATGATCAGCATGCATCGTTTGAAGGCGGAAGACGAGCACTTTAGAGGATTCATTGGCATGTGGGTACACGAGTACACTCAGCATTTGAATATGCTGCTCTTTTAAAATGGACGTAATGTCTGCAAGACCCTCTGTCACTTGCGCTACTTCAACCTCTAAATGTGATCCAGGCTGATCTGCACCTGTTAGTCTTACAAACGTACGAAGTAAATCTGTTTTTGTGATGATCCCTACAAGCTTGCCGCGTCTCACAACGGGAAGACAGCCAATTCCGTGTTCAAAAAAGACACTTGAAATCTCCTCAACGAAATCAAGCGGATGAGCGGTAATCGTCTCTAGCACCATGATGTCTTCAACCGGCCGCTGAATAAAAAGCTGCCTTTTCTCTGTTTCAAAAATACTTGGACTGGCATTTTTAATATCCCGATCTGTCACCATCCCAATGACAGATCCCTGCTCAGATACGATGGGAATATGCCGAATGTGATGTGCACTCATTTTTTGAATGGCTTCTTCAATCGTATCGGTTTTTCGCAGCGTGATCACATCACGCTCCATAATTTGTTCAATCATCATGTTTACCAATCCCCTTTGCCAAAAAAACGAATTGAACGTTAATACATAAAGCGCTGATGGAAGCGAAGACGATCGAAACGCTCGATCGAATCAGGACTCACATTTTTTCCGATCCGTGCCATTAAACAATTGGCTGGATGTGAGCTAATCTCTGGCTCGTCTGTTGCAAACCAGACAAGACCGCCGGCGTTCATCATTTTCTCCATCATTTTGCGGTACTCCCACACGTTTTTCTTCGTCCCCTTTAAATCCCAATGCCAGTAATATTCAGTTGTAATGATAATGTAACTCTCCATTTGCTCATCCATCATGCTCACATCCAGTAAATGCTTGCCAAGTGAACAGCCTCTGAATGGAGGAGCGACTTCAATGGCACCGAGCTCAATTAAATTGTCCATGTTGCCTTCTGACCAGCGTTCAAGCGGATCAGGGTACAAATACGTGACATAGCCTACGACAAGCTCATCCACCCTAGCAATGATAATACGTCCTTCAGGAAGATCTGCTATTTCAACAAGTGCTTGTTTCTGTTCCTCAGGCGTGCGAAATGCCGTTAGTCCTTCATGAAATGTATAGTTCGCAAGCTCTGATGCAGGTACCGGTCCTTCAATCAGGATGGTGCCTGTTTCTCTCGTAATTGTTTTTGAATAATAAGTTTTAGGATGCTCCACGTATCCACCGCCTCAAATTCTAGTGAGTCGTCTCTATTTTATCTTAAATCTGACAATAATTAAAACGGTTTCATCAGAAGTTTTTTAAAAATTGAGAAAAAAAGTCATCTATACTATAATGGTCATTGTAAACGTATGCAAAGGGGGACTGTTTGATGAAAGTGGAAACGCTACCATCAGTAAAAGGGGACTATCATTTAAATGATTATGAGCAAGCATACAAAGAATTTTCATGGGAGGAAGCGAGAAAAAATTTCTCTTGGTATGAAACAGGAAAAGTAAATGCAGCTTATGAAGCGATTGACAGACATGCGGACTCGTTTCGTAAAAACAAGGTGGCGCTTCACTACAAAGATTCACAGCGGGATGAAAAGTATACGTTCAGGGATATGAAAATCAAGACAAACAAAGCAGGAAATCTATTAAGAGAACAGGCACATGTGCAAAAAGGGGATCGCGTGTTTATCTTTATGCCAAGATCACCTGAGCTCTATTTTCTACTGCTTGGTGCTGTCAAAATTGGTGCGATCGTCGGTCCGTTATTTGAGGCATTTATGGAAGGTGCCGTCAAAGATCGTTTAGAAAATAGTGAGGCAAAAGTGATTGTGACAACGCCTGATCTGCTTGAGCGGATTCCGTTTGCAGAACTTCCAAAGCTTGAATCCGTCATCATTGTCGGTGGTGAAAAAGAGGATGCAGGTGGTGTGCGGACGATTCACTTTGAAGAAGCATTTGAGCAGGCAGCGAAGGAACTTGAAATCGAGTGGATGGATGAAAAAGATGGATACTTGCTTCATTACACGTCAGGGTCCACTGGTACGCCAAAAGGTGTGCTCCATGTTCATGGCGCAATGGTGCAGCAAGGCCAGACGGGTAAATGGGTACTTGATTTGAAAGAAGAAGATGTCTACTGGTGTACAGCTGATCCAGGCTGGGTAACAGGGACGGTGTACGGTATTTTTTCTCCGTGGTTGAATGGAGCGACGAATGTGATTTTAGGCGGCAGGTTCAATCCTGATACGTGGTACGAAACCATTGAATCGCTTGGTGTGACCGTTTGGTACAGTGCACCGACAGCCTTCAGAATGCTGATGGGAGCAGGAGACGATCTCATTCAAAAATATGATCTCAGCTCACTCCGTCATGTGTTAAGTGTAGGAGAGCCACTTAATCCAGAAGTGATCCGCTGGGGAGACGCTGTATTCGGTAAACGAATTCATGATACTTGGTGGATGACAGAAACAGGTGCACAGCTGATTTGTAACTATCCATCCATGGATATCAAACCAGGTTCGATGGGGAAACCAATTCCAGGCGTTGAAGCTGCGATTGTGGATAATGCCGGAAATGAACTTCCGCCATACCGGATGGGGAACCTTGCCATCAAAAAAGGTTGGCCGTCTATGATGCATACGATCTGGAACAATCCTGAAAAATATGAATCTTACTTTATGCCGGGAGATTGGTATGTTTCAGGAGATTCAGCTTATATGGATGAAGACGGATACTTCTGGTTCCAGGGACGTGTCGACGATGTCATTATGACGTCAGGAGAGCGGGTCGGTCCATTTGAGGTAGAAAGTAAACTGGTGGAACATCCGGCCATTGCAGAGGCTGGTGTCATCGGAAAACCAGATCCTGTGCGCGGTGAAATTATTAAAGCATTTATAGCGCTTAGAAGCGGATACGAACCGACAGATGAGCTGAAAGAAGAGATTCGTACGTTTGTGAAAAAAGGACTCGCTGCACATGCAGCACCGAGAGAAATTGAGTTTAAAGACAAACTGCCAAAAACACGCAGCGGTAAAATTATGAGACGTGTGCTAAAAGCGTGGGAACTGAATTTACCTGCTGGCGATCTCTCGACAATGGAAGATTAATCACTTCCGTCAGTTGACTTGATATCAAAAGTATGTTAAAAATGACTTTAGTTGAATATGAAAAGGTTTTGACTGAGATTCAGTAGAATCATCTTTCCCTGTCCAAGAGAGCTGACGGCTGGTGCGAGTCAGTACACAGAGATATTCGAATTACCCTCACGAACCGCTTTTACGAAAAGGAGCATATGCTATCTGATTAGTGAAAGAACGGATCTGTCCGTTATCAGTGTAAGTGAAAAGACGTGTTGTTTTGTCTTTTAAGCAGGGTGGTACCGCGATATATATCGTCCCTTCGTTCATTCGAAGGGGCGTTTTTTATGTTGAATTGTAAAAAAAGGAGATTTGGATATGAGTCAATTGATGGAAGATTTATCATTCAGAGGATTAATTCAGCAACAAACAGATGAAGAAGGTTTAACAAAACTATTAGCAGAAGAAAAAATCAAGCTATACTCCGGCTTTGATCCAACAGCTGACAGCTTGCACATTGGTCACTTACTGCCAATTTTAACATTGCGCAGATTCCAAGAAGCAGGCCATCATCCGATTGCACTTGTTGGCGGCGCAACTGGACTGATTGGTGACCCAAGTTTTAAAAAAGCAGAACGTTCACTAAACCCAGCAGAAATCGTCGAACAGTGGTCAGAGAAAATCAAAGGCCAGCTCTCTCAATTCCTTGATTTTGAAGCAGGTGACAACCCAGCTGTCATCGTCAATAACTATGACTGGATCAGTCAAATGAATGTCATCACGTTCCTTCGTGATATTGGAAAGAACTTCGGTGTCAACTTCATGCTCGCAAAAGATATCGTCAGCTCCCGTATTGAAACAGGGATTTCGTACACAGAATTCAGCTACGTGATTCTGCAATCGTTAGACTTCTTGAACCTTTACAGAAATGAAAACTGTAAGCTGCAAATCGGCGGAAGTGACCAGTGGGGAAATATCACATCTGGACTTGAGTTGATCCGTAAGTCAGAAGCAGAAGGGGCTAAAGCATTCGGTCTCACCATGCCGCTTGTCACAAAAGCAGACGGCACGAAGTTTGGGAAAACAGAAGGCGGTGCCATCTGGTTAGATAAAGAAAAAACATCACCATATGAATTCTACCAATTCTGGATTAACACAGATGACCGTGATGTCGTGAAATACTTAAAATACTTTACGTTCTTATCAAAAGAAGAGATCGCATCGTACGAAGAAAAAGTGCAAACAGCCCCTGAAAAGCGTGAAGCACAGCGCCGTTTGGCAGAAGAAGTCACAACACTTGTGCATGGCCGTGAATCACTAGAACAGGCAGTCAACATCTCAAATGCGCTATTTAAAGGCGAGATCAAATCTCTTACAGCAGAAGAAGTGAAAGTCGGCTTTAAAGATGTGCCATCAATGGAGAAAGACAGTGCAGAAGAATTAACACTTGTTGATGTTCTTGTCGAATCAAAACTGTCTCCATCAAAACGTCAAGCACGTGAAGATATCACAAACGGTGCCGTCTACATCAACGGAGAGAGACAAACCGACAAAGACTATGTCCTTTCAGCTGAAGACCGAATTGAAAACCAATTTACAGTCTTAAGAAGAGGGAAAAAGAAATACTTCCTTGTAACGTATAAATAAATCCTTATGAAACAGTAAGTATCATGAAAAGCACCTCAAATGTTCATATACATTGAGGTGCTTTTCTTTTTTATTCAGAAGTAGGAATTAAGCTTTTACAGAGCGGTTTTCTCTCATTTGTCTGTTTCTTATTCAAGAAGTGAATCTTCGTTTGTATAAGCATGTTCTACCTTACAAATTCGGGTTGTATAGGATTCATACCAATCTTTTTTTCCTTTTTTTTGAACACGCTGATGTGCTGTATGTGCTTTCCATTCTTTGATGGCTGCTAATGAATCCCAGTAAGAGACAGTGATTCCAACACCATGTTCATCTCGTGCACTTTCTATTCCAAGAAACCCGTCTAGTTCTTTCGCTAATTGTTCCATTTTTTGAGCAGCAGCAGCGTATTCTTTCTGCTCAACATTCGTTCGTTTTGATGTGAAAATCACTGCATAGTAAGGTGGTGCAGGTGTTTGAGTAAATAGCATCTAGTAGAACCTCCTTTTGTCTATTCACATTATATATGAAAGATAGAGTGGCTCGTAGTCTTTTTGTTTTAGTTTCAAAAAGACCATGGTGCTTTTTCATTAGGTATTGTGCTGTAAAATCATCTCATAAAACATTACCTTGTTCACTTTTCTGACATATTTTTCTTGTATAAAATAGAGTCGAATAAGATGAATAAGGGGGAATGAAAGTGATTCGATTTAAGAAAAAGAGTTTGCAAATTCTTGTTGCCCTTGCCTTAGTGCTAGGTTCAATGGCCATCATCCAGCCGAAAGAAGTCAAAGCGGCTGCGCATAATCCGGTTGTGATGGTGCATGGTATGGGCGGTGCGTCTTATAACTTTGCTTCGATCAAACGATACTTAGTATCACAGGGCTGGGATCAAAACCAACTTTTTGCAATCGATTTCATAGACAAAACAGGCAATAACCTGAACAATGGCCCGAGGCTCTCTAGATTCGTGAAAGATGTACTAGCCAAAACGGGCGCCAAAAAAGTAGATATTGTGGCTCATAGTATGGGTGGTGCGAACACGTTATACTATATTAAAAACCTAGACGGCGGAGATAAAATTGAAAACGTCGTCACACTTGGTGGAGCGAATGGACTCGTATCACTCAGAGCATTACCAGGCACCGATCCAAATCAAAAAATTCTTTACACATCTGTCTATAGTTCAGCCGATCTCATTGTCGTCAACAGCCTCTCACGTTTAATTGGCGCGAGAAACGTCCTCATCCACGGCGTTGGACATATCGGTCTATTAACCTCAAGCCAAGTCAAAGGCTATGTGAAAGAAGGATTGAATGGCGGAGGACAGAATACGAATTAAAAAATGAAAAAGACAGCGATTTGTGCTGTCTTTTTTGATGTCATGGTTATATAGGGTCTACTAGGTGTTGCAGAAGGTTTTTAGGAGGATAAAAGATGACGCAAAAACTCAAACAATATTTCTTAGGCTACTTTCTCTATTTCCCATGTTCATTTCTGATTATCTATATGATCTGGATGGCAATCGTCAAATCAGTGCAATGGGCAGAAGTCATATCTAATTGTACATCCATCATTGGTATCTATTACTTAATAGCCAGTGTGTGGTTTGTCTTTTTACTGCAAAAACAGACAAAACATCGTACATAGCCAAATAAAAACATGTACAAATCAACCACCATTCCTTACACTACAAGTAATGATTCAGATTCTTTGGAGGTGGGGATTTGTGCAACAACATCAAAAGGCTTTGATTATGGTTGATGTACAGAAAGCATTCGAGCACGAAAAATGGGGAGAACGGAATAACCTAGATGCAGAGAAGAATATCAGTCGTCTATTGACGTTTTGGAGAGAAAAAGGCTGGACAGTCATTCATATTCAGCATACATCGGATCAGCCGCACTCCTTATTTCATCCAGCAAATGAAGGGCACTCCTTCAAAGAGATCGCCAAACCGCTAGATGAAGAAACGGTCATACAAAAGAAAGTCAACAGTAGCTTTATAGGTACAAACTTAGAGGAACAACTAAGATCAAACGAGATCGACACTGTTGTGATCGCTGGACTCACAACACCGCACTGCGTATCTACCACAACAAGAATGAGTGGAAACCTAGGCTTTGATACATACCTCATTTCGGATGCGACAGCCGCCTTTGGACTCGCAGATCAAACCGGTACATATTATGACGCAGAAACGATCCATCGCCTCTCACTTGCAACACTGCATGATGAATTTGCGACTGTCCTGACAACAGAGCAGCTGATCACAAATTGGGCAAGCAAAAGCTCCTAGAATCATCTCTAGGAGCTTTTTGCTTGTTCATCCAGCGGCTGTTTTCGTTGTTCAATACTTGAGTAGATGAGATCAATTCCAATAAATAAGAAGCTGACAAAGAAAGATAAAATGAGTGTGCCGTGCTCCCAAATGGAGACATTGACTAGTTTTATGTAAAGGACATACTTAATCGAGAGGTGTAGAACGATCCAAGAACTGATCCACTCCAAAGCAAAAGTCAGCCATGAAGGGAATTTGAGTAAATAAGCCAGCCCTTTGCCTATGAAAAGAAGAAAAGGCGACCAAAAAACCACGATTCCACTCACCAATAAAGAGAACGAGATGAAAGAAAAAAATGAATCATATGTGATGTAATCTCCAAAAAGATAGTTTATCCCTAAAGCGACGATGCACAGCATGACACTTGGAACAGCGATCACGAGACACAGAGAAAAATAAAGCAGTAATATGAACGATATCGTAGCCAGTAGGTTTGGTGGTGCATCTATGACCTGCTTTTTTCTTAAAAGAGAATAGGCGAAAATAGATAAGAAAAAGAGAACGAAAATCATGATTATGGTAAAAAACATGGAATTCCTCCAGCTTAGTACGTTAGAAAAAAATCTCTATCATCATTGTACCAATAGACAAACGGCAGCTAAATGATATTTTTTTCCTATAGTTGCATGTGGGAATGACAATCACGTCATGAAGCGTGAAGGTGTTTATGCTGCAAAGAAAGGGTTTTGAATATGGAAGGTAACTTCCAATGTTTTCATGTATAATAGAGAGCGTACAAATGTACGGCGTACTCAAAGGTGGTCTTGGCTAAATCCCCTTGAAAGGGGGTGCCGCCTATGTCAACTTTTCAAGCGTTGTCCCTTATGTTTTTATTTGGGATGTTTATTCTTGCTTTGTTGACGTATATAGACAAAAAGAAATAGACCACCCTTTGAGCCTAGACAACTTGTAGGGTAGGTCCATTTATTGTGTACCTTCTAGCCAGCTCACTTTGAGCCAAGCATTTGTGCATTGCCGGGATGTGACAGCATCCTGGCTTCTTTTAATTTACGCTACATCTATTTGTATTATAACATAAAAAAGATTTTGTTAAACACTGTCATACATCCACTCTCATCTAGTTAGGTGTTAGAACATGATAGAATACGAACAAAAAACCCTAGAAATCCTTGAACAATCAAGGTCTCTAGGGTTTGTTTGATCACTCTCTGAGAGAGTCATGAAATTAACGAGAGTAGAACTCAACGATTAGTTGTTCGCTGATTTCAGGCGCTAATTCAGAACGCTCTGGAAGACGAGTGAAAGTTCCTTCAAGCTTTTCAGCATCGAAAGTAAGGTATTCAGGTACGAAGTTGTTCACTTCAACTGATTCTTTCACAACTGCAAGGTTTTGAGATTTCTCACGAAGAGCAATCGTTTGACCTGGTTTCACAGAGAAAGATGGGATGTCTACACGGCTTCCATCAACAAGGATGTGACCATGGTTTACTAGCTGACGAGCTTGGCGGCGCGTACGAGCAAGGCCAAGGCGGTATACTAGGTTGTCAAGGCGAGTTTCAAGAAGGATCATGAAGTTTTCACCTTGTTTACCAGGAAGTTTAGCAGCTCTGTCAAATAGTGTACGGAATTGACGTTCGTTGACACCGTACATGTGACGAAGCTTTTGCTTCTCTTGTAATTGTAAACCGTATTCAGATAGTTTTTTGCGTTGTCCTGGACCATGTGGGCCTGGAGCGTAAGGGCGTTTTTCAAGTTCCTTACCTGTTCCGCTTAATGAAATGCCTAAACGGCGGGAAATCTTCCAACTTGGACCTGTATAGCGAGCCATAATGTGACTCCTCCTTATTGTTTTTATTTGTGAAAAATAAAAACCGTCTGTTCTTTGTCTTTTCCGTCATTATGTTTTCATGCATCCTCGCTCCAGCAGCAGGGAGTTACAAGATGCACCTCCATATAGAAGGAACAAAATGATACAAAAAAGCCGAACAAAAAGGCTGCCATATTTCACACAAACTCTATTATATGACGCCAGATAGGAGAAGTCAACCTATTTAAAGAGGAGAATGTCAAACGTGGTCGGCATTCATCCGGGAAGAAAGCAAAACAAAAAAGCAGACACATTGTCTGCTTTATCAAGCATCATGACGCATCAGTAGAGGCTGATAACGCATTTTGGACAACCTCTGTAAATTGAACTAAGTACGTTTCATCTATTTCATTGAAACGATCTTTCACTGGACTGTCAATATCGAGTACCCCAATGATTTGTCCATTTACTTTAAGTGGGATCACAATTTCAGACTGCGATGCGGCATCACATGCAATATGACCAGGGAATGCATGGACATCAGCGATACGCTGTACATCACCTGTCGCAAATGCTGTACCGCAAACCCCTTTTCCAGAAGGAATGCGTACACATGCGGGCAGTCCATTGAATGGACCAAGCACAAGTTCTCCGCCTTTTGCTAAATAAAATCCTGCCCAATTGACTTCAGGAAGCGAGTGATAAAGTAGCGCCGCAGCATTGGCTAGGTTGGCAATGAGATCAGGTTCACCATCCGTAATCGCTTCTACTTGCTTGATGAGTAATTGATAGTCTTTCGATGGATCGCCAGACTGTTTTTCGACATGAAACATGAAAATCTCCTACTTTCTATCTCAAAAATACATAACTTGCGTTTCGCATGTGGGATTTGTCGAGCAATGATTAAAGGAACTTCCGCCTTCACCTTGAAGTATGTACACATGAAGAGGGGTGAGCGGATGAAAACATCAACAACCGTGCAAACAAAAGACCGTATTATTGAAGCTGCCATCAGACTTTTTAACCAAAAAGGATTTTCTGGAACCTCTGTCCGTGAGATTGCGAAGGAAGCAAACGTCAACGTTGCCCATATATCTTATTACTTTCAAGGAAAAGGAGGGCTGCTCGAGCAGCTCGTATCCGATTTTTATGAAGGCTATATTCAGATGATTGAATCGCACATCCAGCACATGGAAACCCGTCATGCAAAAGAATGTTTACTTCATGTGGTTTTTGATATTTTATCTTATCAGCATGAAAATCGTCAATTAACCCGTTTCGTTTATCGAGAAGTGACCATTGATTCAACGCTGATCAGGGAAATCATGTCCACCTATTTAACAAAGGAAAAATACTTGTTTCAGCTCATCATTGAAAAAGGAAAAAGCACCCATGTGATTTGTAAGCAGCTGTCACTCTCATCATTTATGATCCAGCTAAAATCACTTCTGATGATGCCATATCTGCAGCCGCAATATTTAACAGAGGTGCTTTATATCAACCCAAACGAGCCTTACTTTTATCAAACGTACTATAAGGAACTGAGCCGGTCGCTTCATCATCTGTTAGAACCAAATGAACCCGCACTTGATCCTCACCTGAAACTCATGATGTCTTCAAATTGATCATACGCATATCCGAGATCTTCCGCTTGATGGGCATCAGACCCGAATATGAGCGGAATTTTTTTCTGTTTTGCAAGATCAATCATCCATTGATCTAAATAGATACTTCTGGCATATGTTTTACGAAGACCTGATGTATTAAAATCTAAGGACATGCCTTTTTTTGCCGTTTCTTCAAGACAAAGGGTGACCCTTTGACATAGTTCTGGCGACATTTCGTATGGGAAAAGTTGTTTGAATTTCTGGACAAGGGTGATATGACCGATTCTCTTTGGCTTATATGGACCTAAAGATGATAGAATAGAAGAATGAATTTGGTCATAGTAGCTTTGATAGACGTGTTCGGTGCTGCCATAGATACTGATCAGCTGCTTGAAGGCGTGCTCATCAAAATCAAGACAAATATAATTATTGCCAGCAGGAAGAAAGTGAACAGATAAAATGCTATCGTCTAGTTCAGGGCCGTAGCAGTCTAAAAAGGCACTTGTTTCCTCTTCATACTCTTTGATATAGTCGACCTCAAGCCCAGTTTTTACTATTAACTGTCCTTTGTATTCCTGTTTCAGCTGATCCAGCTTCGTCAAATACGCTTCAAGGTCTTGAAGCTTCATGGCACTATCCTGCTCAGGCGTTGGATCTCGAAACGAAGGAGGCAGCGGGGCATGCTCGGTAAAGGTGATGGAATCAAATCCCTTTTTCATTGCTTTTTCAATATAAGAATGAAAAGGATCAAGCGTACCGTGCGGGCAAAATGGCGTATGTAAATGTGCATCTTGTTTCAACATGTCGTCACCTCTTGTCGATATTTTGAAAAACGTCATGTTTATCAGCGAAAATAATGAAAAATCATGACCAAAAATGCTGGTTACATGGTATCATAATAACAATGAAAACGACAGCTTCCGCATACATAAAAACAGGTCACATCAATACATGTGGCCAAATGATAGAAAGCCTGAATGACTTTCTTGAAAAAACATACATAAAACGGTGAATGGATCGTATTGGAAAAAATACAATCCTGCTTATAAAAAACAAATGCAAAGCGGACACGAAAGGGTTCTCAGGTCTACTCGGGACACTACCCTGACATCACTTAGATCACAACAAGGGGGCTCATTATGGAGTTTATCATCGGTTTAATTGTCATTTTGCTTGCTTTGTTTTCAGTCGGTTATTTCCTCAGAAAAAATATATATAAAGAGATTGACCGATTGGAAGCATGGAAAATTGAAATTTTAAACAGATCAATTGTAGAAGAAATTTCAAAAATCAAACATTTAAAAATGACCGGAGAAACAGAGCAGTTTTTTGAAAGATGGCGTGCAGAGTGGGACGATATCGTCACAGCCCATCTTCCAAAGGTAGAGGAGCTATTATATGATGCAGAGGAGTATTCTGATAAATATCGATTCTCCAAAGCAAAGCAAGTTCTTGCACATATAGGAGATCTGCTCACCGCTGCTGATTCAAACATCGAAGACATTTTAAAAGAGATTGCAGACCTTGTCACAAGTGAAGAGCAAAACCGAAAAGACATCGAGAAGGTCAAAGAGCAATATCAAACGGTACGAAAAAATCTACTTGCTTACAGCCATTTATACGGCACCCTTTATGACAAAATGGAGCAGGACTTGGACGAGGCCTGGGAAGGGATTAAGCAGTACGAGGAAGAGACAGAAAACGGAAACTACATGACAGCAAGGAAAATTTTGCTTGAGCAAGACCGCAGACTCGATCAGCTACAATTATATATCAATGATGTACCGAAGCTCATCGCAGACTGCAAACAAACGGTGCCAGGTCAGCTGACGAAGCTGAAAGACGGTTATAAAGAAATGACAGACAAAGGCTACAAGCTAGAGCACATCCAGATCACAAAAGAGCTGGAGAACTTGAATAAACAGCTGACCCGGGCGGAGAAACTGCTGATTGATGAACTCAATTTAGATGAAGCATCAAGCATTCTGCAAATGATTGATGATGCGATTCAGACGCTGTATGATCAGCTAGAAGCAGAAGTAGAAGCAGGTCAGGAAATCAAGAGCAAAATGCCTGAGCTGACCGAGGCATTTGAAAAACTTGAACAAGACCACACGAAGACTAAGGCAGAAACGGCTCTTGTGAAAGAAAGCTACAAGCTGACAGCAGGAGAACTGGATCAGCAGAAAGCCTTCGAAAAACGATTAGAAGAAATTGAAAAGCTCATGAAGCAAATACGAGAGAAGCTTGATCGTGACCATGTCGCATACACATTATTAATGGATGAAATCAATCAGCTTGAGAACTTTATTGAGGATGCCAAAACGCTTCATGAAGCGTTTAAAGATCACCTTCAATCGTTACGAAAAGAAGAATTACAGGCAAGAGAAACATTGGCTGAACTTAAAACCATGCTGACAGATACAGTGCGCCAGCTGCACAAAAGCAACATTCCAGGTGTACCTGCTGACATCAAAGACCGTGCTGAAAAAGCGCAGGAGATGATTCAGCAAGTGCAGGAGCAGCTAGAAGATTTGCCGCTGAATATGCCAGCAGTGAACCAGCAATTAAAAGAAGCCTCTGAAACAGTCAGACATGTCGTTGATGAAACACATGATATGCTTCGTAAAGTGGATCAAATTGAACGGATTATACAATACGGCAACCGGTTTAGAAGTCAAAACCACATTCTTTCAGAGCAATTAAAAGAGGCAGAACGAAGATTTTATGCCTATGATTATAACGATTCATTTGAAGTGGCAGCAGCTGCTGTCGAAAAAGCATCACCTGGAGCCGTCCAGAAGCTTTTAACTCAGCAAGAAAAAGAATATCAGCATCAATAAAAAAGCTGAAGTCCATTTTAGGACTTCAGCTTTTTCCATGTTATGAAACTTGTTTTTGGCGTTCTTCTGAAGCAGAAGAAGTGAATAGAGAGATAACAAATCCAATCACGATTCCGAGTATGGCAGGTACAATCCAGCCAATGCCAAGGTCATATAGCGGCAAGATCGTTTGAAAGAGATCTTTCACAGGACCGATAGGCAGTTTAGCCGCTGCTAAACCGTCAAACAGACTGACGCAGCCAGTTAAAATCAAAGTAAGGACATACACAGGTCTTCTATGACCAAGCCATTTGTCAGCAAGTGATAAAACGATAATCACAATTGCTAACGGGTAAATCGCAGTTAACACAGGTACTGAAAAAGCGATAATATGAGCAAGTCCAAAATTTGAAATGATAAAACTGAATAATGTGACGAGTGTAACGACCATTTTATAAGAAAGTTTAGGTAATAAATTTGAGAAATACTCTCCGCACGATGTCACGAGACCGATACTTGTGGTTAAACAGGCAACCGTAATCGCCGCGCCTAACACAATATTACCTAAACTGCCAAAAAGAAATTGCGAGGACTGAGCCAAGATTTTACTACCATCTCCAACAAAACCAATGGCGTGTGTACTTGAAGCACCTAAATAAGCAAGTGATAGATAAACAAATGTTAATCCGCAAGCTGCAATTAGACCTGCTTTGATACAAGCAGAAGTGAGTGCCTTTTTACTTGTTATACCACGTCCTTTAATGGCGTTGATGACAACAACCCCAAACACAATAGATGCAAGAGCATCCATGGTTTTATAGCCTTCTAAAAACCCTTTGAAAAATGATCCATTGCTATAGGACACATCAGGTGTGCCAATGACGCCCATCGGTGTCAAAATGGCTTTGACGATAATAATCAAAATGATCGTAAATTTAATCGGTGTTAACACTTTCCCTACACGATCCACAATTTTCGTTGGATTGAGCGCAAGATAATAGGTAATACCAAAAAAGGCCAGTGTAAATAAAAAAAGTGAGAGCCAAGCTGGTACACCAGCTAAAAAGGGTAGTGCACCAATTTCATATGAAACCGTTCCTGTACGAGGAATAGCGAAAAGTGGCCCGATAGATAAATATAAAATGACGGTAAACGCTGTTCCAAAAGCTGGGTGAGCTTTATCAGCTAATCCTTTCGCATCTCGACCTGTCAAAGCGATTGCAATAATCCCTAGAAGAGGTAAACCGACACCTGTTAATAAAAATCCGCCCATTGCTTTCCACACATTTTGCCCAGCATATTGCCCAAGCTCTGGTGGATAAATCATATTACCGGCGCCGAAGAATAGAGCAAACAGCATAAAACCTATGATAACCGTATCTTTCGTCGATAAAGTTGCCTTCATTGCATTTAAAGCCTCCATTATTATGTTGAAATATTCTGTTAATTAGTTGCTAGGTAACCGTTCATCATTAACAATCACTAATTATAAAGGATGTACGCCTGATGTCAACATGTGTTTTCGTACAAAAGTCATGAATTTTTCTATTTTAGTATATGGAGGACAATAAAAAAACATCCCCTTCACTTTGGAAGAGGATGTTTAAAGAATGATTAGGATGCAAGCTGTTTAGGCGGGCCAGTCAACATAGAGATGAGTACGCCAATCCCTGCGCCGATGATCGCTGGTACAACCCACCCAATGCCTAAATCGTAAAATGGAATAAATGAATCTAAGAAGTTAGGTAAACCCCCTAGATTGAATTTGGCAGCAAGTAAGCCGTCAATAATGGCAAAAAATCCAGTGAAGATCAAGGATACGACATAAATCACTCGTCTGCCGTTAATCCAGCGGTCAAGGAACGATAATAAAATAATGACAATGGCCAGTGGATATATCGCTACGAGTACAGGCACCGATAGAGAAATGATTTGTGCCAGTCCGAGGTTTGCAACGAATGTGCTAAATAAAGAAACAATTAGAACGACGGTACGATAAGAAAGTGCTGGGAAAAGCTTTGAAAAATATTCCCCGCATGACGAGACAAGTCCAACACTTGTTGTGAGACAAGCGAATAAAATGGCTGCGCCAAGAACAATGTTACCAGCAGAACCGAATAAAAAGTTTGCAGAAAGTGAAAGTAGTTTTCCTCCTTCATTTGCTCCGACCATTCCAGTTGCATCAGGGCTTGAAGCACCAACATAAGCAAGTGAAATATACACGAGTGCTAGTCCCACTGCTGCAACAAGACCAGCTTTTATACAAGCCGATGCAAGTGATTTTCGTTCTGTGATCCCTCTATCTTTCACAGCTGTTACGACCACGATTCCAAAAACGATAGAAGCAAGAGCATCCATTGTTTTATAACCTTCTAAAAACCCAGTAAAGAGAGGGTTTGCTTTATATGTCGCATCAGGCGCACCGATCATTCCCATCGGTGTAGCAATGGCTTTAAACACAATAATGGCAATAACCGCTAATAAGATTGGTGTCAGCACTTTACCAATTCGATCAACCAGCTTTGAAGGGTTTAAAGCAAGAAGATACGTAATGGTGAAAAACACCAGAGTAAAGATGAATAATGGAATCCATGATTCAGCCTGTCCTTCAGAAAGAAATGGAGCTAATCCAATTTCATAAGAAACCGTACCAGTTCGCGGAATGGCGAAAAATGGTCCAATGGATAAATACAGAATCACGGTGAAGATAGTCCCGAATTTAGGGTGTGCTTTATCGGCAAGGCCTTTGGCTCCGGTACCTGTAAGGGCGACAGCAATAACCCCTAATAGTGGAAGACCTACGCCTGTAAGTAGGAATCCGCCGATGGCAAGCCATACGTTTTCACCAGCATATTGTCCAAGAACAGGCGGGAAAATCATATTTCCTGCGCCAAAGAATAATGCAAAAAGCATTAGTCCAATAGCCAATGTTTCTTTTATACTTAAACTATTTTTCAAAATAGTCCCTCCTCAATCAGTGTATTGTGTCAAATTTAAATATTCTGACAATTTAGGTGTTTATATGACAATTGCACTATGGATGATATAGTGAAAATGAAAAGTTGTCAACTGCCATTTTCAGAAAATTCTCTGTCTGACTTCATTATGGTAACATATAAATGCATTTATTTTTTAAGTTTTTTTGTAAGGAGTTTAAGATATGATTTATCTTGATAATAGTGCCACAACAAAGCCTTATCCAGAGGTTTTACAAGTACATCAGCAAGTGAGTGAGCGTTTTTTTGGGAATCCGTCTTCGCTGCATCAACTTGGAATTGATGCGAGCCGTCTATTAAGTGAAACGCGAAAACAAATCCTTCACTATACAGGCTTTACACAATATGAGATTATTTTTACTTCAGGTGCAACAGAAGCAAATAACATTGCCATCAAAGGGGCTGCTCTTGCCAAGATGAACCGAGGCAGACATATTGTCACAACAGCGATTGAGCATCCATCTGTCATCGAATCGTTTGAACAGATGAAAACATTATTTGGCTTTGATATTTCCTATATTCAAGTAAATGAGCATGGCCGTGCAGATATGACGCATTTAAAAGAAGTGCTTCGCCCTGATACAGTGCTTGTCAGTCTCATGCATGTAAACAATGAAACAGGCGCGATTCAGCCGATAGAGGAAGCGGCAAGCATCATTCGGACGTATGCCAAAGAGGCGATTTTTCATGTCGATGGCGTACAAGGAATTGGCAAGGTTCCGCTGCCTAAAGAGATGGATATTGATCTTTTAACGATGTCAGGCCACAAGATTCACGGCTTGAAGGGAACTGGTGCCCTCTTTTTAAAGAAAGAGATCGTGCTTGCGCCTTTTATCACAGGAGGAGAGCAAGAACTTGGCCTTCGCTCAGGGACTGAGAACCCTGCTGGAGCTGTCAGCTTAGCAAAAGCCATCAAGCAATCATTTGAACATTTAAACAAGCATCATGATGAGATGGTCGCTTTAAAAACGGAGCTAGAGCAGCAGCTTGGAAAGATAGAAGGCGTCGTCATAAACACACCGCTGACGCATAGTGCACCGCACATTGTGAATTTTTCAGTGCCAGGTATTCAAATTGAAGTCCTTCTGCATATGCTCGAAAAAGAAGGCATTTACGTTTCGACAACGTCTGCTTGTTCTGCTAAGAAAAAGGAACCAAGCCGTGTCCTGCTGGCGATGGGAAAATCAGAAGAAGCAGCCAAAAGCAGCATGAGAATCAGTTTGACATATGGACAAGGACCAGAGCTAGCGCCGCAAATCATCACATCGATCGCACAAAGTGTGAAAAAATTAAAAGGAATGAGATAACAACATGAAGTATGACCATATTTTAGTCCGTTTTGGTGAGATTTCAACAAAAGGGAAAAATAGAAAGAAATTTATCGAAAAACTAAGACAGCATATCCGGTTTGTATTAAAAGACTTTGAAGCATTAAAGTATGCATCTGATAGAGACCGCATTACGATCATGCTAAACGGAGAAGACCCTGAACCGATTTCAGAACAGCTTAAAGGTGTATTTGGCATTCAAAGCTTTAGCCTGGCTGTAAAATGTGAGACAAATCTTGATGCCATCAAAGAAGCGGCACTCTCAGCGGTTCAGGAAGTGTATGAACAAGGAAATACATTTAAGGTCTCAACGAAACGCTCTTATAAACAATTTGAGCTTGATTCAAATGAAATGAACCGAGAAATTGGTGGACATGTTTTAAGGAATACAGACAACTTAACCGTTAATGTGAAACAGCCTGATGTTCACTTGCGAATTGAAATAAGAGAACATGCGACGTACATTACATTTAAAGATGTAAAAGGTGCAGGCGGACTGCCAGTTGGTTCAAGCGGAAGAGCGATGCTAATGCTCTCTGGCGGCTTTGACAGCCCAGTGGCCGGCTATCAGGCAATGAAACGAGGCATTCAAATTGAAGCGGTTCATTTCTTTAGCCCACCTTATACAAGTGAACGTGCCAAGCAAAAGGTCATTGATCTAGCGGAATGCTTAGCTGCCTATGGAGGCGAAGTCAAGCTTCACATCGTTCCTTTTACGAAAATCCAAGAGCTCATTCACAAACAAGTACCAGAAAACTATACGATGACTTCAACGAGAAGAATGATGCTCAAAATTGCAGATAAAATAAGAGCCAAGCGTGATGCGCTTGCCATTATTACAGGGGAAAGCCTTGGTCAAGTGGCAAGTCAGACACTTGAAAGCATGTATGCCATTAATCATGTCACAAACACACCGATCATTCGCCCGCTGATTGCCGTGGATAAGAATGACATTATCGAAGAAGCGAGACGAATTGGCACATATGAGACAAGCATTCAGCCATTTGAAGATTGCTGCACGATCTTTACGCCGCCATCTCCAAAAACAAAACCAAAGCTTGAAAAAGTAGAACGCTACGAAAGCTTTGCTGAATTCGAGCCAATGCTTGATGAGGCAGTGGAGCAGATCGAAACAATCGTTGTCACAAATGAAAAGAAAGCAGCTGACAAATTCGCTGATTTATTCTAAATAAAAAATTTCATAATAATTACCATAAAATCAATCGCATGAAGTCATGTGTTTCTACACATTCTATATTCACAAGGAGGTGAGAACACATGGCTCAACAAAACAGACAAAGCAGTTCTAATCAATTAGTCGTTCCAGGCGCTGCACAAGCGATCGACCAAATGAAGTACGAAATCGCTTCAGAATTTGGCGTAAACCTTGGACCAGAAACAACAGCTCGCGCTAACGGATCAGTTGGTGGAGAAATCACTAAGCGTCTTGTATCTTACGCTCAACAACATATGGGTGGCGGATCTTTCTAAGACACACAATTAAAAAGCTATGGCTTATGAGCGGGTTCATTCCCGCTCTTTTTTTGTACATAAATTGTTAGAATATTTTTAAAAAAGAAGACGAAATGAAAAAATTATGGCATAATACTAGGAGTAGGTCCTAATTCAAGCATTTTTCAGTTATGAGTGTTAGAATAGGTAAATTGAAACATGATTCGTTTCATAGAAAGAGGCTAAAAGGAGCTGTACCATGAAAAGAGAAGACTTAATTGCACCAGAACAATATAACTTAGTCAGTGAGATTGAAGCGTTCAGTCATGACCAGGAGAAAAACGCCCTGCACTGGCAGGACGGAAATGGCCATGAAGCACATGTGACATATGCAGCATTAGTGGAAGAGGCGAATAAAATTGGTCATGTTCTATTAAATGCAGGCTTTAAAAAAGGCGATAAAATCATTGTGATGGTGCCTCGTATGCTAGAGGCATACAGCATTTATTTAGCCATTTTAAAAACAGGAATGGTTGTGATTCCTTGTTCAGAAATGCTTCGCGCTAAAGATATAGATTACCGAATTGAACATGCAGAAGCAAAAGGAGCGATTGTTTACGCATCATTCATTCAATCGTTTGAAGGAACCAACCAGCCAAAAGATTTCAAAACATTCTCGATTGGTGAGAATGATCATGGCTGGACAAACATTGTTGCGCAAAAGGAAGAGCAGTCAAGCGAGTTGAAATTGGCAGACACAACACGTACAGACATGGCGTTTCTCTCTTATACATCAGGCACAACAGGTAACCCAAAAGGGGTTGTTCATACACATGGCTGGGCGTATGCACATTTACGTACTGCGGCCAAAGCATGGCTCTCCATTAATGAAGGGGATAAAGTATGGGCAACAGCAGGACCAGGCTGGCAAAAATGGGTGTGGAGTCCTCTCTTATCTGTTTTAGGAAGCGGAGCAGAAGGTTTTGTTTATGGAGGGAAATTTAATCCGAATACGTACTTAGAACTGCTTCAAAAAAATGAAATCAATGTTCTATGCTGTACACCAACAGAATATCGATTTATGGCAAAAGTGGATGACCTCAGTCAGTACGAGCTACCCAAATTGCATAGTGCTGTTTCTGCGGGAGAGCCGCTCAACCGTGAAGTCATCGATACGTTCAAAAAACATTTCGATATCGAAGTGCGAGATGGTTACGGGCAAACAGAAAGCACACTGCTAGTCGGGGTGCTGAAAGGAATGGACATCAAGCCAGGCAGCATGGGCAAACCAACACCTGGAAATGAAGTAGAGATCATTGATGAGAATGGCCAGATCTGTGCTCCAGGAGAAATAGGTGACATTGCCGTTCATCTTGAAACGCCGGCTTTATTCAAGGAATACTACAAAGATGCAGAGCGTACAAAGGCGCAGCGCCGCGGGGATTACTTTATTACCGGTGACCGTGCGAAAAAAGATGAAGACGGGTATTTTTGGTTTGAAAGCCGCAGGGATGACATCATCGTCAGCTCAGGTTATACAATTGGTCCATTTGAAGTCGAAGATGCACTGATTAAACACCCAGCAGTGAAAGAATGTGCGGTTGTGGCAAGTCCAGATGAAATCAGAGGATCAATCGTGAAAGCATACGTCGTCTTGCGTGATGCATCTGCACAAAGCGATGAGCTGATTAAAGAACTGCAAACACACGTGAAAAATACAACAGCACCGTACAAATATCCAAGAGAAATCGAATTCATTGACGAGCTACCAAAAACTCCGTCAGCGAAAATTCGACGTGTTGAGCTGAGAGAAAGAGAGCTTGCACGAAAATCATCATAACAGTAGAAACAATAAGCGTCTGGATGGAAAATCATCCAGCGCTTTTTTTATTGGACAAATCAAATATGTAAAATTCGTTCATGATGTTTTATGTTAAAATGTGTAAGGATGACTTGAAAAGGAGAATGTTCTGAAAATGTCGATTGCGATAATTCATGGGATTGTGCTTGCCTTTGGTCTTATTTTACCTTTGGGCGCACAAAATGTATTTGTATTTCAGCAAGGAGCCCTTCAGCCTCGATTATATCGCGTACTGCCTGTGGTCATTACAGCTGCTCTCTGCGACACACTTTTAATTACTTTAGCTGTCATTGGGGTTTCGGTTGTTGTACTCACCATTCCTATCTTGCAAATGGGTCTTTTTATCATTGGATTTTTCTTTTTACTTTATATGGGTTGGTCGGTTTGGAACACGAGCTCCGCAACAGGTAATCAAGAAACGATAGACCTGATGCCTGTGAGAAAACAAATCATATTTGCCTGTTCCGTTTCACTTTTAAATCCTCACGCGATTCTCGATACAATAGGAGTGATAGGAACGAACTCTCTTCAATATCATGGGGCGGAAAAGGTGGCATTTACCGCAGCCTGTATCATTGTCTCGTGGTTATGGTTTATGGGTCTTGCCCTTCTCGGGAAAATGTTAGGAAAGCTAGATACAAACGGCAAGTGGATGAACCGGATCAATAAAGCCTCTGCGGTCATGATCTGGCTAGTTGCATTATATATCGCCTATCAGCTTATTGGATAAAGGATACATAGAGCAAAAGAGACGTGATGTTGAACATGTCATTTGAAGAAGCGTTGGATGGAAAACATCCGGCGCTTTTTTGTTGTCTACTGTCTCGGGGCAAGCATCAGTTACACACCGTTCATTTATCTCAGACATACTGACGATTCAATTACCTGAAGGAAATGATATCAAGTAGGAGATATGCTACATTATTTATAGTGGTTTTTTTTGGTAAATAAGCCTCTTATGCCATTTTCCATAAAAAGGTATAATTTTTATGGAATTTATTAAAGGAGGCTACATAATGAAAGTAAGGAAGATGCTTGTTGTTTTATTATTCATTTCACTTCTATGCGGACAATATCCTGTGGGGAAAGCTGTTAGCATAGAAGAGGATATGCCTTTTGAAAAGATACAAAACAATAAAGTGGCTGAAAGGCTCATAAAAAAAACAAAAAAGAGCTTTCAATTTTTACAGGCAAAAGAAATAGCCTACAAAAAAGGGTATCAATTAAATGGAGAAAGTGTAGCAGTTCATTTGAATGATGCTAAAGCGAATGTTGTTTATTTTTATCTAACAAAGAAGAAAGCAGATAATCAGCTAGTAAGCACAGCATCATTTATTTCAATTTCACTAAGTCAGATAAAGTCCTATTATATTCAACTTGCGGAATACGATGAGCAAGGTAATTTACACTCATATTTCATTAAAAATGGAAAGTTGAAGAATGAGTTTCATATCAATCCAAATGGGGAGTTTTTAAAAGGATCTTTTACCTATGGTGAAAACGGTGCGAAAAAAGATATGATGGAATTAAATAGAAAAATTATGAATGCTGAAGATTCGGAAATTCAAACGAGCTTTAATTGGAACAAATTTTGGAGTTGTTTAAAAAAGAAAAGTGGCCCGAATGAATCTCTTCCGCTTCGTTCAATGGTTCTTGGGGCTTGTTATTATGTTTGTTTAACAGGACCTGTTGGTTGTATAGCATGTACAGTCATTAATGCAGGAATATCGGCTGGGATAGCAGGTTATTGTGTGAAAAAAGTTTGGTGAATTGGAGGTTTTCAAATGGCTCATAAAGAACAGCGTAAAGGGGCAGTGCTTGCTGTCTTTGATACATTGACGTTTGGTGTACCAGTCTTGTTGTGGAATTTATATAAGAATACGAATAAAACATTGAAGCTGATGATCCCGATTATTCCAATAGTAGGTTTCATCACGTATCTTTTAGCATCTCTTTACTAATGTGTTCAAAAATCATTTGCATGAGCGATACGCTCATGCTTTTTTCATTCGATCATTTTTTGAAGATGGTTTGATTTAATAGACGGAGAGCTTGTACGATATCATCCATTTGATTTTGGTCAGAGGAAGAAAGGCTGTCCATGAGCATGGATTCAATTTGTTGAAATGCTTTGTCCATACACGCACGGCCTTTTTTAGACAGCATAATGACATGTTTTCGCTTGTCATCTTTATCTTCTTGTCTATCAATGAATTGTTTTTCGTGAAGCTTTTTCAATTCTCTGCTGACATTCGGAAGAGACATGTGCTGACAATCGGCGATTTCGCTAGGTGTTAGCGGCTCACTGACGGCTAACTGCTCCAGAATCAAATATTGTAGAGTGGTTAGATCAGATGGTTTGACCTTGCTCATCATAGCATGTTTCAGCTCAGAAAAAGTAGAAGCAAATGTGACAAACTCTTTGAAAAAATGGGGGTTTTTCATCATTTTCACCTCCTACGTACCATACCAAATTTATTATCAAAAAACAATTATCATTTGACAACTAAAAAAGAGAGGTGTATGCTTTTTGTTATCAAATGATAACTAAAGGAGATAAGCCATGAATGTACTCATTATTTATACTCACCCTCATCACAATAGTTTAAATGGTGTTTTTTTTAAAGAAATCCTAAAGGGCAGTGAAGAAAATCCAAACGTTCAAGAAGTGAGAATCATAGATTTATACCAAGACAAATTTGATCCTGTACTTATTTTTAATGAAGAGAAAAAAAGACGTGATATGCATAAGGACCCTGAGATTCAAGAATATCAAGAGAAAATCAAATGGGCAGACAACATCGTGTTTGTTTATCCGATTTGGTGGGGTAGGCCGCCAGCTATGTTGCTTGGTTTTATTGATCGCATGTTTGCAGCGAATTTTGCTTACCGTCAAACTGGCGGTCTGCTTCCAGAAGGCTTGTTAAAAGGAAAGAGGGCTGTATGTGTATCGACAATGCAAGGACCGACCCACTACCCTTTCTTCTTTTTGCAGAATGCCCACAAGGTGTTAATGAAACGAGCTCTTTTACAATATGTCGGGATTAAACCGGTGAAGTTCTTTGAATTTGGCATGATGGAAAGTCCAAAAGGGAAGCATGACGTGAAATTAAAACGGATATACAACTATTTTCGGAATATCAGCTCATAAAACCACATTCCTTGAGTCACTTTTCTTCTAATTTGAACCTGTTATGTCTTAAAATGACAGAGAGGGTGAGTGACTCATTCTCTTTATCTGAAAAGGGGGATATGGATGAAGAAAACATTGTTTAAAGATGCGGCTCTTATCACACTTGATCCATCTTTAGGTTTTCTGGAGAAGGGAGATCTATTAATTGAAGGGGCACATATTGTAGAAGTCGGACCTTCGATTGAAGCAAGCGGTGCTGATGTTGTGGATGCGTCTGACATGGTCATCATGCCAGGGCTTGTGGATACCCATCGTCATGTGTGGCAGTCTGTCATACGGGGGATCGGAACAGATTGGTCTTTGCAAACGTATTTGAGCAAAATTTATTATGGCAACTATGGGGCGATGAGACGTCCATCAGATGATCGAATTGCTAATTATTTAGGCGCATTAGAGGCATTAGATGCAGGAGTGACAACGTTTTTCGACTGGACGATGATCAATTCTATGGATCATACAGAAGAACTCATTGGAGGTTTAAAAGATGCGGGTATTCGAGCGGTCTTTGGTTTTGGTACCTCTGGAGATGCAGCGTATTGGGACAGAGAGAGTACGCTCACGAATATGGAAGACGCAGCCCGCGTGAAACAAAAATATTTTCAATCATCGGATCAGCTGTTGACGATGGGACTTGCCATTCGTGGACCTGAATTTTCTTCATGGGAGACGACCGTCTTTGAAATTGAAACAGCGAGATCACTAGATGCATTATGCAGTATGCACATTGGCTTTGGAAATTGGGGAGCGGCGGATCGATCGATTGAGCGGCTTCATCAAGCAGGGCTGCTCGGGCCTGATTTGAATATGGTGCATATCAATGCAATTGATGCAGATCAAATGAAGATGTTAGCTGACAGCGGAAGCTCCATCTCGATTACACCTGAGATTGAAATGATGATGGGACACGGATATCCTGTCACAGGGCTCGCCATTGAAAATGGCGTTCTGCCAACGCTTGGTGTAGATGTGGTGACAGCGACAAGCGGAGATTTATTTACCCAAATGAAATTCGGACTACAGGCGGAGCGGGCGATTCAAAATCAATCTTTATTGATGGAAGGGACGATGCCAGGGCCTGAACTTGGATTGTCTGCACAGCAAATGCTTGAAGCAGCCACAATAAACGGGGCTCGTGCCTTGAAGCTTGATGACAAAATCGGCTCGCTCACACCTAGAAAAGAAGCTGATTTTATCTTGATCGATCGGACAAGCATGAATCTTCTTCCGATGACAGATCCAGCTGGGGCAGTTGTGCAAACGGCACACCCTTCAAATGTTGATTCTGTCTATGTGGCTGGAAAAGCAGTGAAACAAAATGGGAAGCTAGTTGGAGTGAACTTAGAAGAGATCAAACAAAAAGCTTATGCGGCAAGAGATCATATTTTATCGCACAAGTTTGAATCAACGCCATCATAAACAAACAATCCCCATAGGCAGCTGCCTATGGGGATGAGATTACAAGGATTCTTTAATGACTTTTTTGTAATACTGGACAGATAGGAATCCGAAGATAGAATATAGCACCGTATAAATCGACATGACGATGAGCATTGGTGTCCACAGTTCACCGCCGAAGAAAAACCAGCCTGACTGTACTGCAAAGTAGCTGTGAAGCAACCCGACAACGAGCGGAATCCCAAAGTTAAATAGCTGCTTGAGCCGAATACCTTTTAATAGATCCTTCTCAGTAAAACCAAGCTTACGCAAGATCGTGTAAGAGCTTTGTTCTTCTTCACTTTCATTCATCTGCTTAAAGTATAAAATACAGCCTGATGTGACAAGGAAGCTGAGACCTAAAAATCCGACTATAAACATCATCAGTCCGATGGTTTGTTTTTGTTGCTGAGTGGTAGCCAATTGAGACATGCTGTTGTCACCTAGTTTTAAAGAGGTAAACACATCACTCGCTTGTTCAAGGTTTTGATCATCTTTTATATTGACTGCGTGATATTGATTATTCTCAATCTGAAGTTTAGGGTCTTTCTGCTGGTCAAGCTGCTCAAAGACACTTTGACTGACGACAGCAACAGGTAGACCACCAAACGTAAAGTTGTAAGAAATGAGGTAATCTTTCTTCATATCAATGACCTTTAAATCAAGGGGTTTCTTAATAAGTAGTTTCACATCACCTGAACTTTGAATCGGCATGAATTTCTTCAATAAATCACTGTAGCCGCTTAAGATGACTTCGTTGCTTTTCACATGAATATTTGGTGCGTTTTTCTCACTGATCACAGGTAGAGTTAAGACACCTGGATCATTATTCATATTTTTAATCTCTGAATCCATGATCTTTTTTGCGTCAAACTTCGCTTGAATGACCTTGAACTGCTTTGTTTCATACGCAATATGTTTGTCAGAAAGTGCACGAGTGAAGGTATCGGTATCTTTCTCAGAACCCATGACGAAATGTGATGGGATCTGTTGTTCAGCGGTTTTTTCTGCTGAGTAATAGGAAATGTAGCTTAAAGATAACAACCCGATGGCAAGCGCAGATACCGTTGTAATAATCGTTAAAAGCAGTGCGTTTGATTTTAACCGGAACATAATAGATGACAGAGACAGGACTTCATGAATGGCGAGATAGCCATTTTTCCGTTTGCGTACGATATTGGCAATGAACGAAACAGAGCCTTTATAGAAAAGAAAGGTACCGATAATGACAGAGGCTAGAATATAAATCATCGCTAAAAGTAACGCAAGCATGGACGTATATGTGCCGGTAAAAAGCTGAGAAGAAATATAATAGCCTGAGCTGATGAATGCAATGCCTAGAACCCCAATGATGATTTCAAACACAGAGATTTTTTTCACACGCTGTTCTGTAGAAGACGTGGTTCTAAATAAAGATAAAATCGTCTGTCTATTAATAAACCATCGATTTCTTAACATAATTAATCCATAGATGACGAAAAAGACGATCAGTGTCTGCAAAAGGGCCATGCCTGAAAAATGCAGGTTGGCGATGGCGTTCACGCCGGTTACTTTAAATAGCACCATCAGCATGAGTTTTGAACCGATAAATCCAGCTATGATACCAATAGCCATGGAGACCACGTATAGGATAAAGTTTTCTGCATTGAGTAGTTTGGCAATTTTTTGTTTCGTCATGCCAATGAGCTGCAGGAGACCTATTTCTCTCCCTCTTCGTTTAATAAAAATGCTGTTCGCATATAACAGGAAGATTCCAACAATGGCAATGAGTAGTACTGAAGCGGCTTTAATCGACGCACCGCCCTTAATGGACCCCTTTACATCATCAAGTGCTGGTGAATACTGCAAGGTGACAAAGGAAAAATAGAGCGCCACACTAAATACAAGTGCAAACACGTATAAATAGTAATTTTTTAAGTTTTTCTTCAGATTGCGGAAGACGAGCTGATTAATGTTCATGCTTCACACCGCCTAAAACACCTTGCGTTTTCATAATATCCTCGAAAAACATCTTTCTCTCTAATGCGCCTTTATTCAATTGTGTATAGATCTGTCCATCTTTGATAAAAATCACTCGTCTTGAATAACTGGCTGCAACAGGGTCATGCGTCACCATGACAATGGTTGCTTTGCGCTTGTGATTGAATTCTTGCAGCTTGTTCAGTAAGTCAGACGCAGATTTGGAATCAAGTGCTCCGGTTGGTTCATCAGCAAAAATGAGGCTTGGTTCATGAATAAAGGCACGTACCGCAGATGTCCGTTGCTTTTGTCCACCAGACAGTTCATTTGGATATTTGTCTCTTAGTTCATAAATCCCCATATCCTCTGCAAGCTGTTGAAAGCGTTCAAAAGCTTCTTTTTTAGGCGTTTTAGAGATGGATAATGGCAAGAGGATGTTCTCTTTAACCGTGAGTGTATCAAGTAAGTTATAATCCTGAAAAACAAAGCCAAGCTGTTTCTTTCTAAATTCAGCGAGCTGCTGATCTTTCATTTGCGTCATTTCTGCATCTGCGATCCGAATCGATCCGCTGGACACATGATCAATCGATGACAATACGTTCAAAAGGGTCGTTTTCCCCGAGCCTGATGGCCCCATGATGCTGACAAATTCTCCAGCTTCTATCGTCAAATCAATGCCTTTCAGCACCTCTTGTTTATTGAATTTATTTCCATAGCTTTTATATAACTTGCGAGCTTCTAAAATGTTCATCTGTCGAACCCCTTTTTTATTTAATTGATATCTCTAGTATAAAAAGAAGCCGATCAGACTTCCTGCGATTTGGCGAACAAAACAGACGAGCATGTGACATTGTTGTCACATGCTTGTTTTATATGTCAAAGCCTTATGTAGAATTCAGATTGTTATTCAATTATTTTATCTGTTTTTCGCTATGATGTATCAAATTTCTTGTTTTTTTCTGATGAACCTTTACAGAGTATGTGATTTCATGTAAGATATGCATATTAAATATATGCATAGTAAATCTATGTATTAGAGGTGACGATGGATGAAAGTGAGTAAAGAGCTTCTAAAGGGGAGTACTGCTACCCTTATTTTAAGCTTGCTAAATGAAAAGCCAATGTATGGATATGAAATGATTAAGCAATTAGAGTCGAAATCCGAAGGAATTTTTAGCTTTAAAGAGGGGACGATATATCCTATTTTGCACACTTTGGAGGGGAAAGGATTCATTGTGTCTTACTGGGGCGAAGGGAATGGCAATCGAAAAAGAAAGTATTACAAGATTAATGAACAGGGCAAAGCGTTTATGAAAGAAAAGAAGGAAGAATGGAATGTCTTCAAAGATGCAGTAGATGGCGTTTTGAATGGGGAGAAAGTCGTATGGGACTAGAGAAAAAGTTTGAACAATATATCAAAAATGTGTGTAAACGAATCAAAAATAAAGACGTACATGCAAGTATAAAGCTTGAGCTTCGTGATCATTTATACACGCTGAAAGAGGAAGCGGTCAGTGCGGGCATGTCAGAAGAAGAGGCGGTAAATCAAGCGCTCGATCAAATTGGAGATGCAGCCATACTCGGAATGCAGCTCCATGAAACACACAAAACTCAAGTGGACTTTAAAACGATACTTCTTGTACTAGCTACTTGTTCATTTGGGCTGTTTGTGATGTATTATTTTCAGTTTCATTCTCATTTACTGCATTTTCAAGACACGAATATCTTTTATAAAAGTCTCATTTACTATGTATTTGGTCTTGCGTTGATGCTTGGACTGTTTGCTCTTGATTATCGGCGCTTTTTACCCTATTCATGGCATTTATACATAGGAACGATTGGAATGCTGATTCTTACAATGATGATTGGGACAAGAGTGAACGGTATTCTCTTTTTAAGCTTAAATAATGGATCGATCAATCTGACTGAAATTTTCCCATTTCTGATGATTATTTCGTTAGCTGGCATTTATCAATCTTGGAATTGGAAGAATGGTTTCAAGTCTTGGTTAGGGTTAGCGATTGTCACTTTACCTATTATTTTATTACATATAGTCGGATCTCTTTCTGCAACCATCACCTTTATGGTCATATGCATAACGATGATGTATGTATCTCATGCAAGAATGAGACAGCTTATTCCGTTTACAGCAGCAGGTATTGTCTATCTCATTGTTCAATTATTTTCTCTTTATCAAGCTGATATGTCCCACTTTTACCAATACTCACTTCATGAATTTAGCTCAAATGGTTTTCAGATAAATCCGTACGCATTGTATGATGTTCACACTGATTGGATGTTGACGTATATCATTTATTCATTCGGATGGTTCGCAGGATTGGCCGTTTTTATTTTGTTTGTGACTTTGATTTATAGAGTAGTTCATACAGCGAAACGAGTTCAATCTGCTTATGGCAAAATATTAATGATTGGTTTGGCAACCACATTTGCAGCAAAATTTATCTTAAGTATTTTTACAAACTTTGGATTATTGCCTATATCAGGAGTTTCCATGCCTTTTATGAGCTATGGGGGATCTCATATTCTTCTAGAAATGATGTCAGTCGGGCTACTAATGAGTATTTATAGAAGGAAACAGCTAGGAGAAATATGCCGTGAAGTAGCATGATATGGCTGTATAAAATCACCCAATCTCTTCAATGCATCGTTGGATGAAGAGATTGGGTTTCTTGAACTGCATGTTCACATGCTCGCAATATGCACAAAATCATTCTTTTTCGGAAAGATAAAGGTAAAAGTGGTCCCTTGATCTAATGTGGAGTTGACCTTGATCGTGATATGAAGAGCGTCAGCTCCCTTTTTTGTTAAATAGAGCCCCATGCCTGTGGAGGCCGTGTCATTGTGATGTCTTGTGGAGGTAAAGCCTTTTTCAAAAATACGGGACACGTCTCTTGGGTCAATTCCTCTGCCTTGATCTGTGATGGTGAGCACCACTTGTTCGTTCATTTGTTTGCTTTCGATGATAATGTCAGATGATTGGCTGTACTTGACGGCGTTTGTCAGCACTTGTCTGATCATAAAGGATAACCATTTTGTGTCACTTAATACGTCTCGCTCTTCTAATAAAAGGTCAAAGCCAATTCCTTTTTGCATACACCACGATTGGAGCGCTTTGATTTCTTTCGTTAGCATGTTTTGGAGATCCAGTTTTTCAATAAATAAATCATTTTCAATATGTTGGATCCTGCTTTGATGTAGCTGTGCATCAAGGAGTAAATGTATTCTAAGCCATTCATATGTCATATTTGATTTGAGCGGCTGTTCTGTTATGCGGTCAATCATTAAGTGCATCGCCGTGAGCGGCGTTTTCACCTCATGTATCCATGAGAGCAGTTCATCTTTTTCTTCTTCCAGCGCAGTCTTTTGCTTAGCCGTCATCTGGCGGTATCGGTCAATTTGCTCTGACGCTGCCTCCTGTACAATTTGTTCAAAGGGGGAAGAGGGTTTGAGACGCATTTGATGGTCTATATTTTCGTCCCATTCTTTCAGTTGCATGTAATAAGCAGTTTCTTTCCGGTAACGAAAAAAAAGAAAAATAATGAAGAGTAATGTAGACAAAAGCACGATATAAAAAAGAGAAGCGAGTGGAATAGTTGTATCCAAATATGCAACAAAGAGAATGAGAAGCTGCAAACTAAGAAAGAACAAGATCCAGCTTCTTCGTTCTTTTAGAAATGCTTGCAGCATCATTGATCATCCTTTTCTTTTGCAAGATAACCTTGACCCACCTTTGTTTCAATGAAGGTGCCAAGGGAGATTTCGTCTAGTTTTTTTCTAAGGCGGTTGACGTTTACAGTGAGTGTATTGTCACTCACGAATCGTTCATCGTCCCATAAAGCTTGGATGAGTGATTCCCTTTTGACGATATGGTTTTTATGCTGAATCAATTCTTTGAGAATAAAAAACTCATTTTTTGTTAATTCAATCTCACCGTTTTCATTTGTCACTGTATTATTTTCGAGGTCAAGGGTAGCGCCGCACCAGACTTTTAAGTTGGCTGGTTCCGCATTGTAATCATGGACTCGGCGAAGAACAGCACTTACTTTGGCGATGAGAACGTCAAAGTGAAAGGGCTTTTGTACAAAATCATCAGCTCCAAGCTGCATCGACATGACCATATCAGCAGGGTGATCACGAGAGGAAAGAAAGATGATGGGCACATTAGAATGATGCCGAATCATGCGGCACCAATGAAAGCCATCATACTTTGGCAGCTGAATATCAATAATGACTAAATCAGGCTGGATGGAAGTGAACTCCTGCATGACCTGTTGAAAATTGTTGATCCCATACACATCATAAGACCAGTTGACTAAACGTTCTTTGATTTCTTGGAAGAGGGTTGTATCATCCTCAATCAGCAAAATTTTAAACAAAACGAGCACCACACTTTTTGAATTACTTGTACATCATTGTAGCGGAAAATAGGCACTCCCGCTAGAAGCAGACAGCAAAAAAGCAAGGGAAGAGATCCCTTGCTTCGGTTTATTTACCTAAAAAGTGCTTTTTAAAGAATGATAATTGATATTCAAGTGTGAGCGGGTCATTAAAGTAAAACTCTTCCGCATTTGCTTCATACACACGATGTTTTTTCACAGCAGGAATGGACTTATAGATTTCACTGTTTTGATAGGAATTGTCCATCTCGCTGTTTTTGCTAATGATCATATAGTCTCCGGCAAATTCAGGGATGACTTCTTGTGATACCGCATAATAACCAGCTTTTAATGCTTTTTCTTTTACTTTTTCAGGCATTTTTAGTTTCATTGCTTGGTAGAGGATTTCTGTTCCGCGACCCCATGCATCTCCAAAGACGTAAAGATCTTTTGTGCCGCTTTCAAAGACAGATACGGTTGCATCTTCACCGATTTTTGCTTTGATTTCTTTGCCAGCTTCAGCTGCGCGCTGTTTGAAATCCTTGACCCATGCTTCTGCTTCTTTTTCTTTGTTTAAGACTTTTCCAATTTCAATATGCTGCTGAAGGTAATCGACTTTGTTATACGTGAATAAGACGGTAGGGGCGATTTTTTTCAGTTTTTCTACATTTTTTGCACCGCTTAAACCGATGATGACATCAGGCTTTAGCTTCATGATTTTTTCCACATTTTCATCGGATACTTCTTCCACATTTTTTAATTTCTTTTTGAAACGTGGATTCTTTTTTGACCATGAGTCAACACCCACAAGGTTCACACCAAGTGACAAGACATTTCCTGTATAAGAGGCGAGAACAACAACACGTTTTGGATTTGCTGGCAGCTTCACAGGTCCATTTTCAGATTGATATGTAATCGTGTCTGACGTTGATTGATTTTTTCCTTTATTTGAGGAAGAGTTGCTGCTATTGCCACATGCGCTCAACGCAAGTACGAAGATGAGCATCAGAGGGAACAATATTTTCTTCATGAATGTAGACTCCTTTGAAATCGGCACATCAGCCGTGTATTTGGTTGTATGAGTGATAATGATAATTATTATCACTCAAGTATCATACCATAGAAGTGAGGTTTGTTGTCAATGATATTTTAGCAGTGGATAGAGGAATAATGATAGAAAGAAAAAAAGATCAAGGCAGTGGTATGACCTGATCTTTTTTCTTATTTAAACCAGCCTTTTTCTTTGGAACGAGTGATGGCTTCAATTCGGTTTTTGACTTCTAGTTTATCTAAAATAACGGATATGTAGTTTCGGACAGTGCCGCTTTTAATGCTGAGTTCCTTGGCGATTTCTTTTGTGTTTTTTCCGTCTGCGACGAGTTCTAGAACAGACTTTTCTCGTTCAGTTAAAGGATTTTCGTCGCTGTACAAGTCTTCCATTAATTCAGGGGCGTACACCTTTTTCCCTTTCATCACGCTTCGGATGGCACTTGCCAAATCCTCGCTTGGGCTGTCCTTCAGCATGTAGCCGCTAACGCCAGCTTTCAGTGCTCTTTGAAAATAGCCAGAACGAGCAAAGGTTGTTAAAATGATGATCTTCACATCAGACTTTTTAAGTTCTTCAGCGGCATCGAGCCCAGATTTCCCGGGCATTTCAATATCCATTAAACAAATGTCGACCGGGTGTTTTTTAGCAAAATCTATGGCATCCTGGCCGTTTGTACCTTTTCCAACAACCGTCATATCGTCTTCTAAATCGAGAAGCGATCCAAGAGCACCGAGCAGCATTTGCTGATCCTCTGCGATAAAGATGTTAATCATTTTATTTCCTCCTTATCTTTCGCTGCTGAATCATTTGGAATGCTCATGATCAGCTTCGTCCCGTTTTTTGTCTCAATGTGCAGGCGTCCATTTGCAAATTCCAATCTTTCTCTAATCCCTGCAAGGCCATGTCCCTTCGTTTGAGAGGATGGATGACTGCCTTTAAATGTGCCGTTATCCTCAACTGTAATGACAGCTTCCTTTGACTTTTGATGAATCGTGATTTGACAGACAGTGGCGTCGCTATGCTTGACGACATTCGTCACGGCCTCTTTGATGCACATGCTCACAATGTTTTCGTTTAGAAGAGAGATGTGTTTCGGCGCTTCTTTTTCATCATAAATCATGTCAATATCGGCGGCTTCAAGTATTTGCTTGATGTTCAATATTTCATCTTTGATCCGAATGCCTTTCATGGAAGAAACAATTTTTCGCACTTCATTTAGAGACGTTCTAGCTGTCTGCTGGACGCTTTTTAGTTCGGCACGAGCCTGTTCAGGGTCTTTATACACGAGCTTACGGGCAAGGTCACTTTTTAATCCAATGAGAGAGAGTTTTTGTCCAAGTGTGTCATGCAGATCGCGAGCAATTCGCTGTCTTTCTTCAAGTTTGACAAGATCGGCGATCCGTTCATTGGCATATTCTAATTTCTCTTCTAGCCGTTCACGTTCCTTCCTGCTTCTAATGCTAAGAGGGAGGAGGATGGCGCTGATCAGTGTAATCACGACAAACGGAATTTGTGTGAGAAACCATCCCTTTTTTAAAATCAAGCTAAAGTTCACTGCTACGGCGGCGCTCCCTAGATGAATATAGTATAAGATATAGAAAGGGACTTTTCTTTTGATATGCCCGTTGAAATAGGCGATACAAAAAGCAAAATAAATGTAGCTATAGAGCATCACATAACCAGTCGAAATGGCGATTAATAGAAGGCCGAATACATATAACGACCAGCCCTTTGAGACAAAGGCAAAACGGTAGACCGCAAAAAAAACGACGTTTAAAATAATGCCGATCACAATGCCTAAAGTCGAAGGGGTCTTAAAGATAAAATAAAAGGGCAGGATGAAAAAAATCGCCCAAATATATGGGGAAATCCCATGCAGTTTTTGAATTTTCAGTTGTTTTTTCATCCGTGATTCACCTTTTTCATTTTTTCAGTCTTTTTCACTACTTTATCAAATTGAACAGATGAGCGCATCCTGCAAATACAACAAGCTCCTTCTATTGTAAGAAAGAGCTTGCACCAATTATGCATTTTTCTTCAGAATGTCTCCTTTTATGACAGGTGCGGGCATCTTTTTAGATTGCTGTGCTTCTTTAAAGGTAACGAATGCTTTCGTTTCTTCATCCCAAAGTCTAAATTTCATTGATTCGATACTTGTTTTTAAAGTGATGGTTGGCACATTTTGAAGCGGCTCACTATGATCATGTGCATGCTCCAAGTGATAATTCGGTACCCTCGGACTTAAATGATGAACATGGTGATAGCCGATATTGCCAGTTAACCATTGAAGAAGCTTTGGCAATTTGTAAAAAGAACTGCCTTCTACAGCTGCCTGCACATAATTCCAATGTTCATCTGCTTCAAAGTAAGAATCTTCAAATGTGTGCTGCACGTAAAACAGCCATACGCCGATTGATCCTGAGATCAGGAAGATTGGACCTTGGACAAGCAGGAACTCCTGCCAGCCAAAAAGAAGACACGTTGCAGTTGCTAGCGCAATGATGCTCACGTTTGTGAAATACGTGTTCCAGCGCTCTTTTTTACGAGCATTTTTGACGTTAAAACGGTTTTTTAAGAGAAAAACAAAGATCGGTCCTAAAATAAACATCACAAAAGGATTACGGTAAAATCTGTAGCGAAATTTCGTCCAAGCTGATGCCTCTTGATATTCTTTGACTGTCAGTAGCCAAATGTCGCCAGTACCTCGTTTGTCTAGATTACTGCTTGTGGCATGGTGAATTGAATGATCTCTTTGCCATTGAAGATAAGGGAAAAGGGTGAGTACGCCCGTTACAAAACCGAACAGGTGATTCAGCGGCTTTTGTTTAAAAAAGGATTGATGGCAGCAGTCGTGAAAAATAATAAAGACACGTACTAAAAAACCAGCTGCAATCACCGCAAAGAAGAGGGTTAAAAGGTAGGAGGTGTTCAGGCTATAATAGGCAAGAAACCAAAGCCCCAAAAATGGAATGAATGTATTAAAGAGTTGAATGATACTTTTTTTCGAATTAGCACCAGAGAATTGGCCAACTTGTTTTCTTAAAGTGGCTTGCTGCTGTGTGTTTGTTGAAGTCGTCATGAACGTTCAAGTCCTTTCCGTTTCTTTCTACTTCAAAGTATAGAAGGAAAGGTGTCATGTTCATAGTAGCACCCATCATGTATTCAATATGACATTTGTCATGTTGGACGAGGGAAAGGCTGATGGTTCAAGGGTTGTAAGCTTATTTTATTTTAAATAAAAAAAGTAAAGGCGCTTAGCCTTCACTTTTTATTGACGTGCTTCATGTACTTTTAACTGCTTGCCTTTAATCGTTGTGTGGCGCATGGCATTTAGCACAAGAGGGCCTTTGCCATTTAAAATATCTACATATGTTTTCGTTTCCTGAATGGTAATAATCCCAATGTCATCAAACGCAACGCCGTCTATTTTGGCGATCGTTCCAACGAAATCAACTGCCCGGAGTTTCTTTTTCTTCCCGCCGTTAAAATACAGCTTCATAATATCTTTCTCTATGCCGGCCTGCTTATTTTCCTTTTGAATCGGTGTTTCAATTTTTTCTTCAAAGCTTGCCACATGCTGTTCTGCTTCTTCTTTTGTAGGATAAGGCTGAATTTGAAAATGAATACCAGCTTCCTCTTTTAATTCTTCAATAAGCGGCTGCCCGTGCCTTGTCATAAACGCAATCGTTTTTCCGCTTTTCCCCGCTCTGCCAGTTCTTCCGGTCCGGTGAATATAGCGATCTTTTTCATATGGCAAGTCGTAATGAATGACATGTGTCATATCACTGACATCAATTCCTCGGGCTGCAATATCTGTTGCGATCAAATAACGGAATTCCCCGTTTTTGAATTCATCCATGACAGCAAAGCGGTCTTCCTGCCTCATCCCACCATGAATCTTATCGCAAGGAACATCCCACTCATCCAGCTTCATCGTCAGCTCATTCACTCGCTCCTGCGTATTGCAAAAAATGATACAGCTATCTGGATTTTCAATGACAATCGTTCGTTGAAGTAATGAAAACTTGCCTTCTTCCTCGGTTTCAATCAACGTGTGGGTGATTTGCTGCTTCGTCGTTTCCTCCCGAGCAATCTCTATCACTTTTGGCGATTGTAAAAACTGCTCACTCAAATCCTTCATTTCATCCGACATCGTCGCTGAAAATAACATCGACATGCGCTTTGGCGGCAGATACTGAATTATAGAAGAGACTTGATCAATAAATCCCATGTTCAGCATTTCGTCTGCTTCATCTAACACGAAAAATGACAGATTGTCTAAAGAAAGTGTCCCTTTTTCAAGGTGATCCAATATTCGTCCTGGCGTTCCGCACACAATGTGGTTCTTTTGTGCAAGCTCTATTTTTTGTGCTTGAAATGGAGCTTTCCCGTAAATGGCGGCCGCTTTGATTCGTTTAAATCGTCCGAGGCTGGTCAGATCCTGTTTGACCTGCATGGCAAGTTCTCTTGTTGGGACGAGGATGAGGGCTTGAGGTTTATTCTCAGCCCAATCCACCATTTCACAAATTGGCAGACCGTAGGCTGCTGTTTTGCCACTGCCTGTCTGAGATTTGACAATGAGGTCCTGCTTTGAAAAAGCAACGGATAATGTCTCGTGCTGGACGGGTGTAGGTGTATGGAAATGAAGCGCTTCTAGCGCTTGTTTCAATTCATCGCTTAATGGATATTGATCAAAATGTTGTAATGGCATCGTGTTCTCCTTTTCGTACATGTATACTTGTGACATCATACCATATCTTTTCAAAGACACCATGACCTTGAATGAAAAGGCATGAAAAAAAGCCCCGTAAAGGAGCTTTCAGCGTGTAGACAAACCCTCGCATTCGGTGTCAGATTTGCGCTCCGGTACTCACGAATGTCAAATTCGCTCCGTTCCGGTGCTCACTCTTCCTAGACTTCAAAGGTTTTCTATCACGCTGAAAAGAAAACAAAAGCCCCTTAAAGGAGCTTTTTGATTAAAGGAATCTGCGTTTTACTTTTTCCCAATAGGAGTTATCTTTTAATTTGACCGTTTTGATCACTTTACCAGAAAGGCCAATGTCAATTTGTTTGACATGTTTTGTACCTAGCGCTTCGTTATCAAGACCGATAATCGGATGGTCGTTACCGTCCTGAACAACCTTTAGTGTCAGCTTGCGATCACTGCTTAAAATGAAAGGAGCTCCAAGTGTACGGTATGAGTTGTTATTCAGCGATGCCAGCTCGGTTACTTGCATACACGGAAGCATCGGATCCACCACGGCGCCGTTGACAGATTTATTGTAGGCCGTTGAACCGGTCGGAGTGGAAATAATCATCCCGTCGCCTCTAAAGGTTTCAAAATGGAAATCATCTATATACACATCGATGACAAATGTTTTAATGATGCTAGAGCGGATCGACAGTTCGTTTAAACAATGGAACTGGTTTGTACTGTCAACGCTTACATCGATGATCGGATATTTTCTCACTTCAATTTGTTCAGTGTTCATGGCATCAATCATTTGATCAAAATGTTCTAACGAAAAATCGCAGTATAGGTGCGAATTCTCTGTTTTTGATACCCCTACATACAAGCAGTCATCCCGGAAGTTCGTTTTGCGGACCGCTTGAAGAAATGTACCATCTCCACCAATTGAAGCAATGATATGGGCATCTTCTGCACGCTTTACGACGTGAAAGCCTTGATCGGTAGCGAGCTTCTCCAGAGAAGAAATGTGTCCATCCAATTCATGATCTTTTTTGTAAAAGAAAAATACATTGCGACGATTGTCTGTCATTGACGTTCTCCCCTTTGTTGTCAAAAATAGATTTCGAGTAGTAAAGGGCTTACATAAAAACCCTTGTTCACATTTTACACTTTTTTCATATGAAAGTAAAAATATTAGAAAGACGCTTCATCATGATAGAGGCTTCCATTTGAGAAATGAGTCATTGTAAGTGATTAGACAACGCTGACTTTGAGCATAATTTAATAGCTCATTTTGGAGGCTAGAGAGGTCTGGGCGTTTCGTTGTGGAGATGATCTGATCTATTAGATGTAGGAAGAGGATAAAATAGCCAATTTTTCGTCATGATGAGCAAATGATAGAAGATGTAAAGTTGATCGTCATTTCACATCGGTGCTATCATATGTTGAAATGAAATGTAAAAAAACCACAGTTCCTGTGAAACATTTCATGTGTGTATTCGTATGAACGAAGTGAGACAAAAAGGAGGAGAAAGAAATGAATGCGAAAAGATGGGTAGCCTTAATCATTGCACTTGGTGTTTTCGGCTTTTCGATTGTGATTAGTATCACGACGGCCTTGTTTGAAAGCTTCAATGATAATAAGATGAGCTATCAATTCGGGGACGAAATCGAAGAAAAGGTACTAGAAGATGGCAGCGGAGCGAGTAAAATTGCTGTACTTGAGATTAATGGTACGATTCAAGATAACGGTGGTGCATCCAGCCTTTTAGGCGGGGAAGCATATGATCATCGTGCGTTCTTAAAAGAATTAGATAAAGCAAAAGACGATGCGTCTGTGAAAGGAGTCTTGCTGCGTGTCAACTCTCCTGGCGGCGGTGTCTATGAAAGTGCTGAAATACATAAAAAATTAGAAGAAGTAAAGAAAGCGAAAAAGCCAATTTATGTTTCCATGGGTTCAATGGCGGCTTCTGGCGGCTATTATGTATCCACTCCAGCGAAAAAAATCTTTGCTTCACCTGAAACGTTAACAGGGTCTCTAGGGGTCATCATGCAAAGTTTGAATTATGCAAAGCTGGCAGATAATTTAGGCATTAAATATGAAACCATTAAAAGTGGAAAATTCAAAGACATCATGTCTCCAAATCGTGATATGACAAAAGATGAGCGAGACATCATGCAAAGCATGGTTGACAACTCCTATGAAGGCTTTGTGAAAGTCATCTCAGAAGGACGCGGCATGTCTAAGCAGGACGTCAAGAAAATTGCTGACGGCCGAGTATATGACGGAACACAGGCGAAATCGAACGGATTAGTGGATGAGCTTGGGTACTATGAAGATGCACTAAAAGCAATGAAGAAAAATGAAAAAGGCTTAAAAGGAGCGACAGTGATCAGCTATTCTCAAAGCTTCGGCTGGAACTCTCTCTTCAATATGAGTGCAAGCAAGCTCTTTAAAAGCGAAATTGATTTTCTGAACTTAAAAGAAACACTGGCTGGCTCAAATGGGTCTAAACCGATGTATCTCTATTCAAAATAAAGGAGGGATCATAGATGGATTCTACATTCGATGAAGTAACGGAAAGTCGCAGCCAAGAGGGAGAAGCAAGGCCGACTCTTGCGAAGCGCACTTCAATTGAAGCGCAGGCCTTTGCAGGTTTCTGGATTAGATTCTGGGCATTTATCCTAGATTGGCTCGTCGTATGGGGTGTTAACCATTTGACGGTTTCTCCAATCTTTAGTCTCTTTGGCTGGTCAAAAGGTGGAGGCTGGTTTTCCCCATTTTCCGTCACAACCACAATTGTCTTTCTGCTTTATTTTGCGATCATGACGAAGATTTTCCAACAAACACTTGGAAAGATGGTGTTTGGAATCAAAGTCGTCTCACTTCAGCCGGAGAAGAAGCTGTCATGGGATGTCATTTTCTTTAGAGAAATTGTGGGGCGATATATTAATACGCTTTTTGTTCTCTATGCTGTGGTTGGGTTCACGCCGAAAAAGCAAGGGGTTCATGACTACTTTGCAGATACGGTGGTTGTTCATGAACATTTATATGAAAAAACAGAATCAAACGCATAATCAAAGAGAGTTTGGCCGGGTACCGGTCAAACTCTTTTTTTGGGTGATTGGGTATAAAATCCAGAAGGAGAGCCATAATCGTAGAGGAAGCATCATTTGTTATGGAGGAAGTGAGCACAGTGCTGTACGTTTGGATTGCCGCTTTTTTGTTCCTTGTGATCTTATTGATCTTTATGAAAGTGACCATTTCACTGGACTATTCACATGCAAATGACAATGACCATATTGCGGTGAAGATCATCACCTTATATGGAATCGTCAGACTGAAGAAAGACATTCCGATGGTGAAAGTGAATACGGAAGATCAAACGATTGATATTCGTGAAAAGAAAATGGCCAGCACCAAAACGCCTAATCAAGAAAAAGAAACCATGCATAAAAAAGTGGGAAAACGTGATGTAAAGGAAATCCTTCATCAAATGGAGCGTATTACAAAAGAGATTGTCGATCTAAACCGGATCATGCGAAAGTTCTTCATTCATATAAAAATCGTCTCATTTCACTGGTCCACCTGGATTGGTTTTCATGACGCAGCTTTAACAGGTGTAGCAGCCGGCGGTGTGTGGTCAGTCAAAGGAGCACTTCTTGCCTTTATGCAGGAGCATCTCACCTTTAAGCACAAACCCGTCTATGAAGTGATTCCCGCTTTTCAGCACAATGTGTCACAGACACACTTTGCATGTATAGCTTATTTTCGGATTGGACATGCTATGCTTGCAGCCATTCGATTACTTGTCCATTGGTTAAAAGGGAGAAAGGCGAGAAAAAATGCCTCTCTTCAAGCAACGAAGAATGAATCATCTGTTTAAGGAGGAACCCGAAAATGGCAGATCATCCAATCCAAGGTCTGATGAAGACAGCGATGGAAAACTTAAAAGAAATGATTGATGTGAACACGATCATCGGCGATCCAGTCGAAACCCCTGACGGCAGTGTCATTCTCACTGTGTCAAAGGTTGGTTTTGGATTTGCAGCCGGCGGCAGTGAATTCAACGGTAACCAAAAGAAAGAAAAACGGTCTGATGAACAAGAACGAAAAGAACCGAGACTCCCATTTGGAGGCGGAAGCGGTGGGGGAGTATCGATTACACCAATCGCCTTTTTAATTGTGGGAACAAATGGCGTACGAATGCTTCATTTGGATGAACACACACATCTGCTCGATAAAATATTGGATTCTGCTCCTCAAGCAATTGAACGTCTTCAGCACATGTTTAAGAAGGATGAACGGGAGCATCGTCACAAAGAACGAAAACTAGATGACATAGACCTTTAAAAAGTTAGCTGCCCTGCAGTTAACTTTTTTTTCAAAATGGACGATTAGGCTTTGCAGTTTTTTGCTTTCTCTACTATGATAGAACCATACATTTGATAAGGGAGGAATTGTTTTGGCATCGATCACATTTAAAGGGAGCCCAGTAACGCTTGTAGGAAATGAAGTGAAAGTAGGCGAGCAGGCTCCAGATTTCACGGTATTAACGAACTCACTAGGGGAAGTTTCACTTTCTGATTTAACAGGAAAAGTGACGATTATCTCAGTGATTCCTTCTATTGATACAGGTGTGTGTGACGCACAAACAAGACGTTTCAATGAAGAGGCAGCCGGCTTAGGTCCGGTCAATATTTATACCATTAGTGCAGACCTACCATTTGCACAAGCACGCTGGTGCGGAGCAAACGGAATTGAAAATGTCGAAACATTATCTGATCATAGAGATATGTCATTTGGTGAAGCGTTTGGTTTATATATGAAAGAATTGCGTTTATTGGCGCGTGCGGTCTTCGTATTAGACCCAAGCGGAAAAGTGGTTTACACTGAGTATGTAAGCGAAGCAACCAATCATCCAAATTATGAAAAAGCCATTGAGGCTGCGAAATCACTGTTATAAAAGCAGCATCGACAAGAGCTCCGGCTTCATACTGGGGCTCTTTTCAATGAGAACATATAGCTTTTAACAAAGCGAGGAGAGAAAAGCATTGCAGAAAGATCAAGTGAGTACGATTTTTGAGCTGCTCGATACAGCTTCAATTCGTTTAAAAAAGGAACAGAACATTTCCTATATTGAAGCATTGGCAGAAGCAGGAGAAGCCTTTTTCCAGTCAAATGATCGAAACGGTTTACTAAAAGATTTAATAGAGAAAGCAGATTTCGCCTCTTATGATCATGAGCAGATTCGTAAAGCGTTTCAGCTCGCCGTACTGAAAGGACAAAAAGATATTTCACATCCAAACCGGCAGATGACACCTGATACAATTGGTCTGTTTGTCAGCTATTTGGTCAATAAATTTTTAGAAGGACAAAAAGAGCTGGTTGTCTTTGATCCAGCAGCGGGAACAGGGAATTTACTGCTTGCGGTCCTCAACAATGTAACAGCAGAAACAAAACGTGGTTTTGCCTCTGAAATTGATGACGTGCTCATTAAAATTGCGTGGGCACAAGCGAACTTAGAAGAAAAAGAAGTAGAGCTTTTCCACCAGGACAGCCTTGAGCCGCTTCTTATCTCACCAGCAGATGTTGCTGTATGCAGTCTTCCTGTCGGGTATTATCCAAATGATGAGCGCGCTAAAGACTATGAATTAAAGGCAAAAGAAGGTCATTCCTTTGCGCATTATTTATTCATTGAGCAAAGTCTTCGTTACACGAAAGAAGGCGGCTTCTTATTCTTCATTATTCCAAACGATTTGTTTGAAGGAAAAGAAAGCGTACAATTAAAGGATTTCATCAAAGAACATGCATATATGAATGCGTTAATTCAGCTGCCAGTCTCTATGTTCAAAGACAAAAAGCATGCAAAAAGCTTATTTGTGATGCAAAAGAAAAAAGAGGGGCTCGAAGCACCGAAACGTATGCTATTTGCCAATCTGCCATCTTTCTCACAGAAAGAAGCAATGGTTGGCGTCATGAGAAAATTAGACCAATGGTTTATAGAAGAAAAAGAAACGAAAGAATAGCCAGAGTGATGTCTGGCTATTTTATTATTCAGAAAATAACGACTTATTGATGTAAGCGGTAACAGTTCGAAGGTGTACTTGAAATGCAAAGTTTTCAATGTTTAAATGAAAAAGTCAGATATTTTTCGGACTTATCGTTAAACTATAAAAGACCCGTTCAAACAGGTTGAATATAGCACCGAAAAAACGTGAAACCTTATATAACAACTGAGTAAAAGGAGCGACAGTAATGTCCAAAATTATTGCAATCAACGCAGGAAGCTCATCTCTTAAATTCCAATTGTTCGACATGCCAGAAGAAACCGTTTTAACAAAAGGTCTTGTTGAAAGAATCGGAATGGACAACAGTATCTTCACGATTTCTGTAGATGGAGAAAAGAAAACAGAAGTCACAGATATTCCAGATCATGCAGTAGCGGTTAAAATGCTACTTGAAAAACTAATTGAATTTAACATCATCAAAGACTTTAATGAAATTGATGGCGTAGGACACCGCGTCGTTCACGGCGGAGAAAAATTCAGCGATTCTGTTGTTTTAACAGATGAAGTCATCAATGACATTGATCAGCTTTCAGAGCTTGCACCACTTCACAACCCTGCAAACGTTGTAGGAATCAAAGCATTCAAACAAATTCTGCCTGACGTACCAGCGATTGCTGTGTTCGATACAGCGTTCCACCAAACAATGCCAGAGCAGTCTTACCTATACAGCCTTCCGTACGACTACTACAAAAACTTTGGTATTCGTAAATACGGATTCCACGGGACAAGCCATAAGTTCGTAACAGAGCGTGCAGCAGAGCTATTAGGCCGTCCTCTTGAAGAGCTTCGTTTGATTTCTTGCCACCTTGGAAATGGTGCAAGTATCGCAGCAGTTGAAGGCGGAAAATCAATCGATACGTCAATGGGCTTCACACCACTTGCGGGTGTTGCAATGGGAACACGTTCAGGTAACATTGACCCTGCCCTTATTCCATTTATTATGGAGAAAACAGGACATACAGCTGAAGAAGTACTTTCTACTTTGAATAAGAAGAGTGGTCTTTTAGGTGTGTCTGGTCTTTCAAGTGATCTTCGTGATATCGAAGAAGCGACAGAAGAAGGAAACGACCGTGCAGAAGTAGCACTAGATATTTTTGCAAGCCGTATCCATAAATACATCGGTTCTTATGCAGCGAGAATGAATGGTGTAGATGCCATCATCTTCACAGCTGGAATCGGTGAAAACAGCTCAGAAGTGAGAGCACGTGTACTTCGTGGTCTAGAATTCATGGGCGTATATTGGGATCCATCTCTTAACAACATGAGAGGCGAAGAAGCATTCATCAGCTACCCTCACTCTCCTGTAAAAGTCATCGTGATTCCAACGAACGAAGAAGTTATGATTGCAAGAGACGTTATGCGTTTAGCGTAACATCCTTTTAAAGCTCTTTTCCTCAGCGGAAAAGGGCTTTTTTCTATTGAAATCAGCATGCTATAATGTGAGGCAATATGAAAGGAGCGGTGTGAAGAGATGAGCGTCGAAGAACATAAACGCGAAGCGAAAACGAGGCTTCATGTAAAAGTCATTACCGTCAGTGATACAAGGACAAAAGAAACAGATAAAAGCGGCCGTCTGATGATTGATTTGCTCAAAGAACAAGGGCATCTTATTCTTGCATACGATATTGTGAAAGATCATATTGGGGCGATTCAAGACGCCGTTTTAGAAGGAACAAGCGAAGCGAAGATTGATGCCGTCTTGTTAAACGGGGGAACTGGTATTGCAGCAAGGGACGTCACGATTGAATCCATTACACCTCTTTTCTCAAAAGAGCTGCCGGGCTTTGGAGAAATTTTTCGCATGCTGAGCTATACAGAAGATATTGGATCAGCCGCTATCTTATCTAGAGCGACGGCAGGGGTGATTAACCAAAAAGCCGTTTTTGCCACACCAGGCTCTACCGGAGCAGTTCGGTTAGCCATGACCAAACTCATTATTCCAGAGCTTCCTCATGTCTTGCGAGAGCTTGAAAAAGATCAAAAATAGCCCAAAATGACTCTGCCAAGAAAATTTGGCAGAGTTTTTTTCATAAAGGGGTTGAAAAAACAATTTTTCCTTGTTACAGTGTATACATACTAAATGCATGTTTATAAATTAAAACTTATTTTTATGCAAAAAACATTCACAGAATCAAAACAAGCGAGAGGAGCTTTTCAAACATGTCACAAAATAAAAAAGTCGTATTAGCATATTCCGGAGGTCTTGATACCTCTGTTGCAGTTAAATGGTTACAGGAGCAAGGTTACGAAGTTGTTGCTTGCTGCCTGGACGTAGGTGAAGGAAAAGATTTAGCATTCGTTCAACAAAAAGCACTTCAAGTCGGAGCTGTTCAATCTTACATGATCGACGCAAAAGAAGAGTTTGCTGAAGAATTTGCACTTGCAGCACTGCAAGCACACACGATGTATGAAGGGAAATACCCGTTAGTATCTGCACTATCTCGTCCGCTCATTGCCAAAAAATTAGTGGAAGTCGCAGAGAAAGAAAATGCCGTAGCCGTTGCACACGGATGTACAGGGAAAGGAAACGACCAAGTTCGTTTTGAAGTATCAATCAAAGCATTGAATCCAGACCTAGAAGTTCTTGCACCAGTGCGTGAATGGAAATGGTCTCGTGATGAAGAAATCGACTATGCACAAAAGCACGGTATTCCAATTCCGATTAACCTAGACAGCCCGTATTCAATCGACCAAAACCTTTGGGGCAGAAGTAACGAATGTGGTATTTTAGAAGATCCTTGGGCAGCGCCGCCAGAAGGTGCTTATGATCTGACAAATCCACTTGAAAAAACACCTGACACTCCTGAAATCATTGAAATCACGTTTGAAAAAGGAAAACCAACAGCGATTGACGGAATCCAGTATTCATTATCTGATCTCATCCTTCATTTAAATGAAGTTGCTGGCCAGCATGGTGTAGGCAGAATCGATCATGTTGAAAACCGTCTTGTTGGAATCAAATCTCGTGAAGTATATGAGTGCCCAGGTGCAGTTACCCTATTAAAAGCACACAAAGAACTTGAAGACTTAACGCTTGTCAAAGAAGTAGCACACTTTAAGCCAATCGTTGAACAAAAAATGGCTGAATTAATATACAACGGCTTATGGTTCTCACCACTTAAATCAGCACTAGATGCATTCTTACAAGAAACGCAAAAGAACGTAACAGGTGTTGTACGTGTGAAACTATTTAAAGGCCATGCCATTGTAGAAGGACGTAAATCACCATATTCACTTTATGATGAAAATCTAGCAACTTACACAAAAGCAGATGAATTCGATCATGATGCAGCTGTAGGATTTATTAACCTTTGGGGTTTACCAACAAAAGTAAACAGCATCGTGAACAAAAAGGAGCAGGTTAAAGCATGAAAAAGCTTTGGGGAGGCCGATTTCAAAAAACACCAGAAAAATGGGTCGATGAGTTTGGTGCATCCATTCATTTCGACAAACAATTAGTCAAAGAAGATCTGACCGGCTCCCTTGCCCATGCAAGTATGCTGAATAAATGCGGTATCATCGGTGATGAGGAGGCCGCTGCAATCAAAGACGGACTGAATACGCTCATGAAAAAGGCAGAGGCGGATGAACTCGATTTCTCAGTGGATTATGAGGACATTCATTTAAACCTTGAAAAAATGCTCATTGATGAGATTGGTCCGCTTGGCGGCAAATTGCACACAGCGAGAAGCCGGAATGATCAGGTCGCAACCGATATGCATTTATATTTGAATAACCAAGTAGAGCATATCATTGAGCTGATCTCTTCTTTTCAAACAGTGCTTGTAGAAAAAGCTGAACAGCACGTTGAAACGATTTTTCCAGGATATACGCACTTACAGCGTGCACAGCCTATTTCCTTTGCCCATCATATGCTTGCCTACTTTTGGATGCTTGAGCGGGACAAAGCACGTTTTCAAGATTCATTGAAGCGGATTAATGTGTCACCACTTGGATGCGGGGCGTTAGCAGGAACGACATTCCCAATTGATCGTGAATATACAGCAGAGCTTCTTGGCTTTGACCATATTTACGAGAACAGCCTTGATGGCGTGAGTGATCGTGATTTCATTTTAGAGTTCTTGTCTAATAGCAGCCTTGTGATGATGCACCTCTCACGTCTTTGTGAAGAAATCATTTTATGGTGCTCTCAAGAATTCAAATTTATTGAGCTTGATGACACGTACGCAACAGGCAGCAGCATGATGCCGCAAAAGAAAAACCCAGATATGGCTGAATTGATCCGCGGAAAAACAGGGCGGGTATATGGCAACCTGATGGGGCTGCTCACGATTATGAAAGGCTTGCCGCTTACGTATAACAAAGACTTGCAAGAAGATAAAGAAGGCATGTTTGATACGGTGAAAACGATCGCTGGCAGCCTGCAAATCTTCACAGGCATGATTCAAACAATGACAGTGAACGAAGACGTTATGAAAAAAGCAACAAAAGAAGATTTCTCAAATGCGACCGAAGTGGCAGACTACCTTGCGAAAAAAGGCATGCCATTCCGTGAAGCACACGAAATCGTTGGGAAGCTTGTGTATACATGCATTCAAAAAGGCATCTATTTAAGTGACCTTCCATTTGAAACATTTACAGAAGCAAGCGGCCTCTTTGAACAAGACATTTACACTGTTCTTGATCCGTATGTTGCGGTTGAAAAAAGAACAAGTGCAGGTGGAACTGGATTCAAACAAATTCAGCTCGCTTTAGAAAAAGCAAAAGCCTGCCTAGCATAATTCGCCAAAACCATTCGTTTATACGGATGGTTTTTTTTCATGGGAAAAAGGAGATTGATCTTCACTGGAGAAAATGAAAGCATACCAGTGTCAAGCTGAATAAGGAGTGACAACAGTTCATGAAGAAAACGCTTCAGGCTTTGTTTGATCAGCCTATCGTATCAGTGAAAACGTTAGGAGAACCATACGACGGCCGGGCTAATGATGTGTGGCTGATTTCCTTGCAAGATCAGACGGAATATGTAGTGAAATCTCCAAAAACTGCAAGAGAAGAAAGTGAATTTGTATATGGGATCAACATGATTTATGGAGTAGATGCCCGTACTGTACAGGAGCATCTTGATGAAATCAATGAAAAGTTGGCTCATACGAATTCCTTTCATATTCCGAAAGTTGTTCGTAAAGTGAAGAAGGCGGGGAAACACTTTTATGTCATGGAAAAAGTAGAAGGAATCCCTTTAACATCTTTTGAGGGCCGTTCAGCACAATTCTATAGGGATTACGGGAGGAAACTAGCGCATCTTCATTCATATCAAACAACCTTTTTCGGTGCAGTATACGGGGGAGAAAAGAGACATTTGAGAGAATTCCATGCGCTGTTAAAAAAGACAGTCTCCAAACTCATCAGCCGCTATTACGCTGATCAGCCTGAATATCAGGATTATGCAGAAAAGGTGCAGCAAAAGCTTGAAACGCTAAGTCCTCCTGATGCAGCCAGTCTCATTTTAATTGATTTAGACCCATCGCAATATATTGAAGACGATGATCAAGTGGCGAGTCTAGTTGATACGGAATATGTGGTATTTGGACCAGCTGCGTTTGATTTTATTGCACTCGAATACCTTTTGACGAAAGAAGCTGCACAAGCGGTTCAATTAGGATATGAAGAGATTTGCCCGCTTCCTCGTCAGCTTCATGAGGTGAGAGAATGCTATCGGTTTGTTTCGCTGCTTCTCGATATCCATGGTTCATGGGATATGAAAAAGTGGATGAATCACCCTATACGGTTTTCCCCTCATTGTTAAAGGGTTCAAAAGTGCGAAGGGAGCCGGTTTATAGTAAAGTAAAGATAATAAAAGAAACACATGAACTTGCAACCTTTGCTTTAGGAGGAGATTGTGTGCGACACGCATTAATAACAGCGGGTTCTAAAGGACTTGGCAGGAAAGTCACCGAGTCTTTACTGAATATGGGGTATTCTGTGACAGTGAATTATCGAAGTGATGATGAAGCTGTCCGGCAGATGAAAGAAGAACTGCAAGAATACGAAGAAAAGCTTCAATTTGTCCAAGGCGATGTGACAAACAAAGAAGATTTAAAAAACATGGTCGAGCTGGCAGCAGAGCGATTTGGGCGGATTGATGCCTTGATCAATAATGCTGGACCTTATATTTTTGAACGAAAAAAACTCGCGGATTACTCTGAAGACGAATGGTATCAAATGATGGAAGGTAACCTATCCGCAGTGTTCCATTTGTTCCGAATGGTGATCCCTATGATGAGAAAACAAGGCTTTGGCCGGATTATCACATATGGCTTCCAAGGAGCAGACCATGCGCCAGGCTGGATGCACAGATCAGCTTTCGGAGCGGCAAAAGTGGGCCTTGCGTCATTGACGAAAACCATTGCGATTGAAGAAGCCGAAAACGGCATCACCGCTAATATGGTGTGTCCAGGCAAAATCGTTGGAGTCATGAAAGAATCGACAATAGAGGAAGCCCGCCAAATCAAAGACGATGAAACGCCAATAGGCAGGTCTGGTACTGGAGAGGATATAGGGCGTATCATTTCATTTCTATGTGATGACCGTTCAGACCTCATTACAGGAACCGTCATTGAAGCAACAGGTGGTCTTAATGTCATTCACAGGCACTAAGTTTTTCAGCTTTTTATAGAGGGAATAGAAAAAAATGAGATCAAATTCGAAAGGTGGATATATTTACATGAAAGCTACATATCATGGACATTCAGTCGTACACATTGAAACAAACGGATACCATATTTGGATTGATCCATTTTTAAATGGAAATAAGCACACGGAAATCAAACCGCAAGATGTCAAAGCCGATGTCATTTTGCTCACGCACGGGCATGGAGATCACGTCGGAGACACGATTGAAATCGCTAAAAACAATGACGCACTCGTGATTGCGCCATTCGAACTCGCCATTTATTTAGGCTGGCAAGGGGTGAAAACGCACCCGCTTTCTATAGGCGGCGGACGTGAATTTGAATTTGGTAAAGTCAAGCTGACGCAAGCGTTCCATGGCTCAGCAGTCATTGATGAAGAATCCAAAACGATTACGTATACAGGGATGCCATCCGGTATTTTATTTACTGCTGAAGGCAAAACAATTTATCATGCTGGAGACACGGCTCTCTTCTCGGATATGAAACTCATTGGGGAGCTGAATCATATTGAGCTCGCCTTCCTGCCAATAGGTGATAACTTCACAATGGGACCAGACGATGCGAGAATCGCAGCAGAATGGCTTCGTGCGAAACAAGTCGTACCGATTCATTACAGTACATTCCCGCCGATTGAGCAAGATCCTCATGCGTTTGCAGACAGCTTGCATGGCGGCGTGGGTCACGTATTAAACAGCGGAGAATCCATCGATATTTAATAATAGGAAGAAAAGCCGGCATCCTACCGGCTTTTTTATTTGCCTGTATCATGCTCGTGTAAAAGACAAATTGCTATTAAAAGCCTCCTGCCTTTATAATGAAATATAGATGAAAACGCTGAAAACAAAAAGGGTGAACGGGATTGGCGACAAAGCATGAGCAAATTTTATCGTATATTGATTCATTAGATGTCGGAGAGAAAATTTCTGTCCGGCGTATAGCGAAAGAAATGAAAGTCAGTGAAGGCACGGCTTACCGGGCTATTAAGGATGCTGAAAATAAAGGGTTCGTGAGCACTATTGAACGAGTCGGTACCATTCGAATTGAACAGAAGAAAAAAGAAAATATTGAAAAGCTGACATATGCGGAAGTAGTCAATGTCATTGATGGTCAGGTGCTTGGCGGACGAGCCGGCTTACATAAAACGTTAAATAAATTTGTCATCGGTGCAATGGAACTGGATGCGATGATGCGATACACAGCAGCAGGCAACCTGTTGATCGTCGGAAACCGAATCAATGCTCACCGGCAAGCATTAGAGGCGGGAGCGGCTGTGCTGGTCACGGGCGGATTCTCAACAGATGATGAAATTATTCAGCTCGCAGATGAGCTTGAGCTGCCCATTTTATCAACAAGCTACGATACATTTACCGTAGCGGCTCTCATTAACCGGGCCATTTATGACCAGTTGATTAAAAAAGAAATTGTGCTTGTGGAGGATATTTTAACGCCGATAGAACGGACCGTCTATTTATCGCCAGAAGACAAACTTGAGAAATGGTATGAAAAGAATTATGAAACTGGGCACGGCCGGTTCCCGGTAGCAGACGATCAAATGAAAATTCACGGCATTTTGACCTCAAAAGATATTGCAGGCCATGACCGTTCTACACCGATTGAAAAGGTGATGACAAAAAATCCGCTGACCGTTATTGGCAAAACATCTGTCGCTTCAGCTGCACAAATGATGGTGTGGGAAGGTATTGAGGTGCTGCCAGTTGTAAATGATCATGCGAAGCTGATTGGGATGATTAGCCGTCAGGACGTGCTGAAGGCGCTGCAAATGATTCAAAAGCAGCCGCAGGTCGGTGAAAAGCTGGATGATGTCGTGTCACGAGGATTTAAGGAGACTGAGACAGAAAAACCAAAAACAGATGCGGTGTACCAATATGAAGTCTCACCACAAATGACAAATCAGCTCGGTAATATTTCGTACGGTGTGTTTACACAAATTTTAATCGAATCAGCCAACCGCTTCTTAAAGTCTCATAAAAAAGGCGAACTAATTGTAGAAAGTCTTTCTGTCTATTTCTTAAAACCAGTTCAAATGGAATCCACGATACAGATCAAACCGAATATTTTAGAAGTTGGGCGCAAGTTTGGAAAGCTGGAAGTGGAAGTTTACCATCAGTCAAATATTGTAGGCAAAGCGATGTTGATGGTGCAACTGATGGAGAGAGGATAAATGGCAAAAAAGGGCGGCATGAATGCGCCCTTTCTCTATTATGCATGGTCTTTTTCGCCTTCCTTTAAAAAGAGCGGAAGATAGTGCTTATACGCTTTATACCCGGCCCATGTACTGCCGATACCAACTGCAACAAAAACAAACCCAATGACAAATGCGAGTGACGAGCGGTTTAAAAATAATTGATTCACACCGAAGAGCAGGACAAAGCAGCCAAGTGCCATACTTGATTTAGCAGACCAGAATTTCTTTTCGACCGGCCGGTTCGTACGGACATTCTTTGCTTTGTAGTATAAATAAAACATGGCAGAACAAATAATAAACACAATCAAAACAAGCATGTGCCAAGCCTCCATTGTAAGTGGTTACAACCCTATTTTAAACGTAAATAGGCTTGCTTACTAGAATAAATTGTCTATTCCTCACTTTTCTGTCTGGGTAGATTATGATTTAATAATAAAAAGAGTATCGCATAAGAAGGAGTATTTATGAAAAAAGAACTGATTAGAACCATATCATTATATGACACCATCATCATTCATAGACATGTAAGACCTGATCCAGACGCCTATGGATCACAGTGCGGCCTTACGGAAATCTTGCGTGCCACCTATCCAGAAAAAAATATTTATGCAACAGGAACCCCTGAGCCATCCCTTTCATTTTTATATGAATTAGATGACGTGCCGGATGAAGTGTACAAAGGTGCCCTTGTCATTGTCTGTGACACTGCGAATCAAGCAAGAATTGATGATCAGCGTTATTCAATGGGCGATAAGCTGATGAAAATTGATCATCATCCGAATGAAGATCCGTATGGTGATTTGCTTTGGGTTGATACAGAAGCAAGCTCTGTCAGTGAAATGATTTATGAGCTGTATTTAGAGGGGAAAGAAGAAGGATATCAGCTGAATACAAAGGCGGCAGAACTCATTTATGCCGGCATTGTAGGAGACACAGGCCGTTTCCTTTTCCCAAACACAACGAAAAAGACACTCAAATATGCGGGTGAACTCATCGAATATCCGTTTTCATCATCAGACCTTTTCAATCAATTGTATGAGACAGATTTGAATGTGGTGAAATTAAATGGCTATATTTTTCAACATATCTCTTTATCAGAGAATGGCGTAGCCTCTGTTTTTATTAAACGTGACATTTTGGAGTCATTCCAAACAACAGCGCAGCAAGCCTCACAGCTTGTTGGGACACTTGGAAATATTGCAGGGATTAAGGCATGGGTCTTTTTTGTGGAAGAGAACGATCAGATTCGTGTGAGATTCCGCTCAAAAGGCGTTGTCATTAACACCATTGCTAAAAAATATCATGGCGGAGGTCACCCGCTTGCAGCCGGTGCGTCCATATATGATTGGGCAGTTGCAGATGAGATTTTGCGTGATTTAGAAGAAGTATGTAAATCATCATCGTGAGAGAGGGGCTTCAAGTCCCCCTCTCTTTTTTTGAGCTTTGAGAAAAGGGTTACTTGGATACAGGGATAAACCAGCAGCCGATGTCAGTTGAATCTTCATAGGCTTGGAGATTTTGATGCTTTAATTCTTTTTTAATTAAATGGGCCATCATTTCTGTCTCAGCATAAGCACACATGCCGTCTTTAATCCGGCTTGCTTTGTCTCGTGCCATTTGACGATAGCTGTAAACCTCCATTGTTCTCACCTCTTTCTTTGATCATCTCGTTCTTCTTTTAGTGTATAAAAATAACAAGTGAAAAGCGATCATTGAGTGCAGAAATTCATAAAAATTCCACATCATCTATTATTCAGCAAAGGAAATACGCACTTCAAGCGAAAGTTTTGTATAGATGGTCAGCTCTGTGACTTTGGCGCGGTATGCCTTTTCTCTAATCGTATATTCTTTATTTTCCACGGTCCGTTTTAAGAGCTCTTTTGTTTTATAGACACTTTCAATATCCTTTGTGATCACCTCTGAGATATCCTCTTTCACCTGATCTTCAAATTTCAAGGTATCTGGCTCCGGGATTTTGTACTGCTCACGGTTGACGAGGTGAACGTCTACGCTCTGAATAAGCAGACGCTGCTTATTGTCTTCATTTAATTTATGCAAATCTTCCCGATAGAGTGTGATTTGTTCTTTCAGACTGTCCATATGGTGCTGCTGGCTTCTGAGCAGTGTCACTTGCTTCTCTTGAAAGGTGCCATACGTAAAGAGAAAAATCAGCCAGCTGATAATTGCGCCGAACATCATCCCAGCAAAAAAACGCTGCCAGCCTGGACGTTTATACAGCTCAGGCACCCTCATGATGATACATGCTCCTGAGTGAGCCACGTAATCAGGAGATACCCCGTTTGCGCACCGCCCATAGCAGAGATAATGAGCAAGATCTGCTTGAAAATATCACGTGTGTTCCCTTCGAAAATCCCTCTTTCAAAACTATAGACCGCATCAAAAGTTCCACCGATTGCCGCAACAAGTGCCCAAATTTTTAAGCGGTTGGCAAGACTTGAAATAATTGATAGCGGTGGCTGACCAGATAAATATGCACCTACCCCGCCTATAATGGCACCGCCCAAAATAACCCCTAGTGCGATAAAATAACAGCTAATAAAGTTTGGAATAAAGGCTTCCTTCACATCCATTTTTCCCACCTCACTCTATTCAATATATGGCGAATGCTGGACAAGTATGAACGAGCGGAAAAGAAAGAACATTTGTTTCTCACCGCATCGCGTTTTATAATGAAAGAATGAATTTAGACGAAAGGAGTGGATTAAGCATGTCCTATGTTCATCTTCAGGTCCACAGTGGATACAGCTTATTGAGCAGTGCAGCGAAGGTCAAGGAGCTCGTATTAAAGGCGAAAGAACTTGGCTATCAAGCGCTTGCTCTTACCGATGACCATGTGATGTATGGAACGGTTGAATTTTATAAGGAATGTAAAACACATGGCATCAAGCCGATTATCGGTTTAACAGCTTCTGTCTTCATAGATGAACAAGAGACAGAGGCTTATCCTTTGATCCTCCTTGCTAAAAACAATGAAGGCTATCAAAACTTGATCAAAATTAGCAGTGTCTTGAAATCAAAGTCAAAAACCGGCCTGAAAGAGAAATGGCTGAAAGCCTATCATCATGGCCTTATTGCCATCACACCAGGCGTATCCGGCTATATTGAAACGCTGCTGCAACATGATCAGCTAGATGAAGCAAGGGATGCAGCGATCCATTTAAAAGATCTTTTTGGTGAGGAACATGTGTATTTAGCCGTTCAGCCGTTCCAGCAGGACGAAGAGCTGTCTCATAAGCTCAGGGAACTCTCAAAAAGGGCGAACATCCCGCTTGTGGCAACAGGTGACGTCCACTATATCCATCAAGAGGACAAAACCGCATATACATGTTTAAAAGCCATTAAAGCAGGCCAGCAGTTATCAGAAATTGAGGAAGACCAAGGAGACAAGCATTTCAGATCGATCGAAGAAATGATGAAGTGGTATGGTGATGATCCAAAATTGCTGGCAAGAACGGTTGAGATTGCAAACCGCTGCGAGGTCGATTTAAATCTTGGCCAGACGAAACTGCCAACCTATCCGACACCTGATCAATCAACAGCTGATCAGTTTTTACGAAGAGTGTGCCAAGAAGGCATGAAACGAAGACAGATTGCTTCAAATGACACATATATCAAAAGGCTTGAGTATGAGCTGAGCATCATTCAAAAAATGAATTTCAGTGATTATTTCCTCATTGTGTGGGATTTTATGAAGTATGCTCATGATCATGGCATTGTCACAGGTCCTGGCAGGGGATCAGCAGCAGGCTCTTTAGTTGCGTATGTTCTGTTTATTACAGATGTCGATCCGATCCGTCACGGGCTTTTATTTGAGCGTTTTTTAAATCCTGAACGAATCAGTATGCCGGATATAGATATCGATTTTCCTGACACGAGAAGAGATGAAATCATTTCATACGTAAAAGACAAATATGGGGATATGCATGTGGCGCAAATTGTCACGTTTGGAACACTTGCCGCAAAGGCAGCTTTAAGAGATGTCGGACGTGTGATGGGAATTGATTCAAAAGCAGCAGACCGCCTTGCAAAGCTCATCCCATCAAAGCCAGGGACGACACTGAAAGAAGCGGTGACGATCTCCTCAGAATTAAAAACACTGCTCCAGCAATCTGAAGAGCTGCAAAGAGTGTTTCAAACCGCTTTAAAGGTAGAAGGATTACCAAGACATACGTCAACACATGCAGCCGGCGTTGTTCTAAGTGAGGAGCCGCTCACACAAGTCGTGCCTATTCAAGAAGGCCATGATGGAGTGTATTTGACGCAATATGCGATGAATTATTTAGAAGATCTCGGTCTTTTAAAAATGGATTTTTTAGGTTTGAGAAACTTAACATTAATTGAATCCATTAAAAACCAGATTGAAAGACAGGAAAACGTCCACATTAACTTTAGTGACATTTCATATGAAGATCAGAAAACGTTTGATTTGTTATCAGCGGGAGATACAACGGGGATTTTCCAGCTCGAATCACAAGGTATGCGTCAGGTGCTGAGACGACTGAAACCTTCTAGTCTAGAAGATATCGTGGCTGTCAATGCCTTATACCGCCCGGGTCCGATGGAGAATATCCCGCTCTTTATCGACCGAAAGCATGGCAGAGTGAAAGTCTCCTACCCGCATCCAGATTTGTATGACATCTTAAAGGATACATATGGGGTCATCGTCTATCAGGAGCAAATCATGCTGATTGCAGCAAAGATGGCAGGCTTTAAGCTGGGCGAGGCCGATCTATTAAGAAGAGCCGTTTCAAAGAAGGATAAAAAGGTGCTTGATGAAGAGCGAAGCCATTTTGTTGAAGGATGCCTAAAAAAGGAGTATCCTGTTAACATTGCAAATGACGTTTATGACCTAATCGTCAAATTTGCAAACTATGGTTTTAATAGAAGCCATGCTGTTGCATATAGCATGATCGGCTTTCAGCTTGCTTATTTAAAAGCGCATTATCCGTTATATTTTATGTGCGGTCTTTTAACGAGTGTGATTGGAAATGAAGACAAAGTGGCTCAATATTTCTATGAGGCAAAGGAAAAAGGGATATCTGTGTTGAAGCCTTCTATTAATAAGAGCGAATTTCCATTCACGGTTGAAAAAGGGGAGATCCGCTACAGCTTAAGAGCGATCAAAAATGTCGGAGTGTCAGCTGTAAAGGATATATACAGAGCAAGACAGGAAAAGCCATTTGAAGATTTATTTGATTTTTGCGCAAGGGTATCAACAAAGAGTGTCAACCGAAAAACGATTGAAGCCCTCATTTTCTCAGGGGCAATGGATGAGCTTCATCCAAATCGTGCTTCGTTATTAGCATCGATAGATATTGCGTTAGACCATGTGTCATTTTTAACACCTGAGGATCAATTGGACTTTCTTGGGGATACAACGTTCTCCATTAAGCCAAAATATGCGGAGATAGACGAACTGCCGCTTGTCGATCTCTTGCAATTTGAGAAAGAGGCACTCGGGTTATATTTATCAAATCACCCAGTACAAGCGTATCGAGATCGTTTGAGAGAGAATGGTGCAGTGGAAATCATCAGACTTTCTTCCTATATAAAGCGAAAGGTCTCAATGGGTGGTCTTTTGACAAAGGTGAAATCGATTCGGACAAAAAATGGACAATCGATGGCATTTGTCACATTCGGGGATGAAACGGGAGAAATGGAAGGTGTCGTCTTTCCAGAGCAATTTAGAAAGCTGTCCCCCTTACTTGAGGAGGGCGCAATGCTTTATGTTGAAGGCAGAATAGATGTCAGAAATGAGAGCAGTCAAATCATCGTGCAAGAAGCTGTTCTACTGGAAGAGATGGGCTCTAAAAGAAAAGAATCTGTCTACATTCGAGTCAAAGAAGAGAACCATACGCAGGAACTGCTAGAACAAGTGAAGCGAGTGATCTCCATGCACAGCGGAGAAGCAGATGTCTATTTGTATTATGAAAAGCAAAAAAAGACGATGAGACTTCCAGATGCATACAAAGTTCATGCAGATCATGCGGTCATTTTCCAGTTAAAAGAGCTGCTAGGTGAACAAAACGTTGTGATTAAATGATGACAAATCGTCTGAATATGTTTTACAATTTCACCTATTGTGTTATCATTTTAAAGATTCTGTGTATTTAAACTGCCAAGTATGTGCTTATCAACTTAGCAATTCATTAAATCATTTTCCACTTGAAGGAGTGTTCATCACATGTCATTAAGAGAAGAAGCATTACATATGCACAAAGAGAATCAAGGCAAACTCGAATCAAAATCAAAGGTACAAGTGAAAAATGCGAAAGACTTGAGCTTGGCTTACTCACCAGGTGTAGCAGAGCCATGTAAAGATATTTATGACGACACAAGCAAAGTGTATGATTATACAATGAAAGGCAATATGGTCGCTGTTGTCACAGACGGAAGTGCTGTGTTAGGGCTTGGAAACATTGGGGCAGAAGCATCTCTTCCAGTAATGGAAGGAAAAGCCGTCTTATTCAAAAGCTTTGCAGGTGTTGATGCATTCCCAATCGCACTTGCAACAAACGATGTAGACAAAATTGTTGAAACAGTGAAGCTTCTTGAGCCGACGTTTGGCGGCGTGAACCTTGAAGATATTGCAGCACCAAACTGCTTTATCATTGAAGAGCGTTTGAAAAAAGAGACAAACATTCCTGTTTTCCACGATGATCAGCACGGGACAGCGATTGTAACAGTGGCAGGACTTGTGAATGCACTGAAGCTGTCTGGAAAATCAATGTCTTCAATTAAAGTGGTTGCAAACGGCGCTGGAGCAGCAGGAATTGCGATTATCAAACTTCTTTATCATTTCGGTGTACGTGATATCATCATGTGTGATACAAAAGGCGCTATTTATGAAGGCCGTCCGAATGGTATGAATGCAGTGAAAAATGAAGTAGCTAAATTCACGAACCAAGATCGTAAAGAAGGTTCTTTAGAAGAAGTGATTGAAGGCGCAGATGTCTTTATCGGCGTTTCAGTAGCAGGTGCTTTAACAAAAGAAATGGTTGGGAAAATGGCAAAAGATCCTGTCATCTTCGCAATGGCGAATCCAAACCCAGAGATCATGCCAGAAGATGCACATGCAGCAGGTGCAAGTGTTGTAGGAACTGGCCGTTCTGACTTCCCGAACCAAGTGAACAACGTCCTTGCATTCCCTGGTATTTTCCGTGGAGCGCTTGATGTACGTGCGACACACATTAACGAAGAAATGAAAATTGCAGCTGTTGAAGCGATTGCTTCCCTTGTATCAGATGAAGAGTTGTCAGCGGAATACGTTATCCCTGCACCATTTGATGCACGAGTAGCGCCAGCGGTAGCCAAAGCAGTGGCAAAAGCAGCAATGGAAACGGGCGTTTCAAGAATCAAAGTAGACCCAGAAGCTGTTGCAGAAAAAACAAGAAAATTAACGATTATCGGCGAGTAATCGAATTGGAAAAGTGTGCACGTTCTTTCTGAATTTGGAGGAAAAACGTGCACCATTTCCTCTCTTACACGAAATTTTTTTCATCCTAAATGAGATTTTTTTGTAGACGTTCACAATTCACATATACCAACTACTCAGCGCCCCAAACCTATACTCATTTCTCCTCAATTCCCCACTGAAAAAATTGAATGAAGGATGACAGCGTTTGACAAAAAAAGTACAATAGTTTCGGTACAGTTATGACATGTCCTATAATAGTGGATGTGCGTGTAAAGAAAAAACCCTTCAAAAAGGGAGGTAGTCATTTGTCAATCAAGAATATTTTCAGTAAAAAGAAAAAATATGCATCTGTACCCTCTGAACAGGCAAGTCAAGATGTGCCTGAAGGCATCATGACCAAATGTCCGCAATGTAAAAAAATAATGCTCACCAAAGAACTAGATAAAAATTTACGTGTTTGCATGAATTGCGGCAGACATTTGCAAATGAATGCAAATCAACGTATTGAAAGCCTTGTAGACGAAGGCACATTTGAAGAATTTAACGGTCACCTCATTTCTGAGAACCCGCTCGGTTTCCCAGGCTACGAAGAAAAGCTTCAGAAAGACAGAGAAAAAACATCTTTGAATGAAGCCATCGTAACAGGAAAAGGTGAAATTAAAGGTCAAAGTGCTGTCATTGCTGTCATGGATGCCACGTTCCGTATGGGCAGCATGGGCTCAGTTGTTGGTGAAAAGATTACATTAGCTATTGAGAAAGCAAAAGCGGACAAGGTGCCATTTATCATCTTCACTGCATCTGGAGGAGCAAGAATGCAAGAGGGGATTCTTAGTCTAATGCAGATGGCAAAAACAAGTTCAGCATTAAAGCTGTTCAGCGAGGATCAAGGTCTGATTATCTCTGTGATGACCAATCCGACAACTGGCGGTGTATCAGCTAGTTTTGCGTCTCTCGGTGATTACAACTTTGCAGAGCCTGGTGCATTAATTGGTTTTGCTGGTCGCAGAATCATTGAACAAACCATTCGTGAAGACCTACCAGAGGACTTCCAAACGGCTGAATTTTTAATGAAGCATGGTCAGCTAGATGCTGTGATTCACCGTGCAGAAATGAAAGAAACATTAGGCCAAATCTTAGCATTACACAGCACAGGAGGTGAACGAGAGTGGCTGGAGAACTAGAATTTGAAAAACCTGTCATTGAACTTCGAGCGAAAATTGATGAATTGAAAAAGTTCACACAAAACTCAGAGATGGATTTAAGTGCGGAAATTGAGCGCCTTGAAACGCGTCTGAGTAAGCTTGAAACAGACATTTATACAAATTTAAAGCCGTGGGACAGAGTGCAAATTGCTCGTCATGCGATGCGCCCAACAACTCTCGATTACATTCAAGAGCTGTTTGATCACTTTTTCGAATGTCACGGTGATCGTTTTTATGGCGACGATGAAGCCATCGTTGGAGGAATTGCCACGTTTAAAGGACTTCCTGTCACAGTCATTGGCCATCAGCGCGGAAAAGACACAAAAGAAAACTTGCGCCGTAATTTCGGGATGCCGCATCCAGAAGGTTACCGTAAAGCATTGCGCTTGATGAAACAAGCAGATAAATTTAATCGTCCAATCATTTGCTTTATTGATACAAAAGGAGCTTATCCTGGTAAAGCAGCTGAAGAACGCGGGCAAAGTGAAGCAATTGCGAAAAACCTTTTCGAAATGGCAGGACTTCGTGTACCGGTTGTCTGTATTGTCATTGGAGAAGGCGGAAGTGGCGGAGCACTAGGCTTAGGCGTAGGAAACCACCTATTTATGCTAGAGAACTCAACATATTCAGTGATTTCACCTGAAGGTGCAGCAGCACTGCTCTGGAAGGACTCATCACTTGCGAAAAAAGCTGCAGAATCAATGAAAATTACCGCTCCAGACCTAAAAGAATTAGATATTATAGATGATGTTATTAAAGAAGTGCAAGGTGGAGCACACCGAGACGTGAAACAACAAGCAGCCTACATTGAAAAAACATTAAAACAGTCACTTACATCTTTGCTCAAACAATCGCCTGAAGAATTAGTCGAACAAAGATATCAAAAATACAAAGCAATCGGCAAAGTATCGATTGAAAATCAATATATTGGGGTAAACTAAATAAACGTACAGCCTTTTGGCTGGCGTTTATTTTTTTCGTCTTTTTTCATCAAAACGATCTGATGTAAGCGCTATTTGAAAATAATTTTCTTTTGTTTTCATAAAATTTGAAACGTCTGAAAACGTTGATTTGACAAGGTTTAGAGGACTTGAAACAACTGTTTTTTGAACAAAGTGCTTTCATGACTTTCTTAACTTTTGTTTAAAAACATTTTATTTAATTGTATAATAAGTACGGTTTTAGAAATTCGTATTGAAAACATCCGGTTTTGCTCATGATTGTTTTCAAGCAGTGGAAATGGTATGTTTAATTCATATATGGTCTCTGAGGTGAAAAAGATGAAGCGTATAGGAGTTTTAACGAGCGGTGGGGATTCCCCAGGAATGAATGCAGCTGTGCGCGCAGTTGTAAGGAAAGCAATTTACCATAATGTAGAAGTTTACGGTATTTATAATGGATATTCAGGTCTAATTAACGGTAAAATTGAGAAACTCGAAATAGGTTCAGTAGGCGATATCATTCATCGTGGAGGAACAAAACTTTACACGGCAAGATGTCCTGAATTCAAGACAGTTGAAGGTCGTGAAAAAGGGATTGAGAACTTAAAAAAATTCGGTATTGAAGGACTTGTTGTCATCGGTGGAGATGGCTCATTCATGGGAGCGAAAAAATTAACAGAGCTCGGTTTTCCATGTGTAGGTGTTCCCGGCACGATTGACAATGACATTCCAGGTACTGATTTCACTATTGGCTTTGATACAGCACTAAATACAGTCATTGATGCCATTGATAAAATTCGTGATACAGCCACATCTCATGAACGTACATACGTAGTGGAAGTAATGGGAAGACATGCGGGGGATATTGCCCTTTGGTCAGGTCTTGCAGGCGGAGCTGAATCGATTTTGATTCCTGAAGCAGACTATGACATGGACGAAATTATTGCCAGATTGAGAAGAGGACATGAGCGCGGCAAGAAGCACAGTATCATCATCGTCGCAGAAGGCGTAGGCAGCGGTGTCGAATTTGGTAAGAGAATTGAAGAGGAGACAAGCCTTGAAACGCGTGTATCTGTCTTAGGACATATTCAGCGTGGAGGTTCTCCAAGTGCGTTTGACCGAGTGCTCGCAAGTCGCTTAGGAGCGTATGCAGTAGAACTTCTTCTTGAAGGAAGAGGCGGACGCTGTGTAGGCATTCAAAGCAACGAACTCGTTCATCACGATATTTTAGACATCTTAGATAAAAAGCATACAGTCGATCAAAATATGTACCGACTTTCACAAGAGCTCTCTATATAAAACGAGAAGACCTTAGGAGGAACAGTAATGAGAAAGACAAAAATCGTTTGTACAATCGGTCCAGCAAGTGAAAGCATTGAAAAGCTGACTGAATTGATTGAAGCAGGAATGAATGTAGCCAGACTAAACTTCTCTCATGGAGATTTTGAAGAGCATGGTGCACGTATTGAAAACATTCGCAAAGCAGGTAAAACTTTAGGCAAGGACATTGCGATCCTTCTTGATACAAAAGGTCCAGAGATCCGTACACGTACAGTTGAAAACGGCTCAATTGAGTTAGTTGCTGGTGCTGATCTTATCGTGAGTATGGAAGACATTGTGGGAAACACTGAAAAAATCAGTGTGACGTACGAAGATTTAATTCATGATGTAGAAGTGGGCTCAACCATTTTATTAGATGATGGTCTGATTGGTCTAGAAGTAAAAGAGTTAAATAAGGACCGAAAAGAAATCGTCACAAAAGTAATGAATACAGGCACACTGAAAAACAAAAAAGGTGTCAACGTACCGGGTGTGAGTGTGAACTTGCCGGGTATTACAGAAAAGGATGCCAATGATATTCTGTTCGGAATTGAACAAGGTGTCGATTTCATCGCAGCTTCTTTTGTGAGACGAGCTTCTGATGTTCTTGAAATTCGTGAGCTGCTTGAAAAGAACAACGCAGCTGACATTCAAATCATTCCGAAGATTGAAAACCAAGAGGGCGTTGATAACATCGATGAAATCCTTGAGGTATCAGATGGACTGATGGTCGCGCGTGGAGATCTTGGTGTAGAGATTCCGGCAGAAGAAGTACCACTTGTTCAAAAAATGCTAATCAAAAAATGCAACCGTTTAGGCAAGCCTGTCATCACAGCAACTCAAATGCTGGACAGCATGCAGCGTAACCCGCGTCCAACTCGTGCAGAAGCAAGTGACGTGGCAAATGCTATTTTTGATGGTACAGATGCGATCATGCTATCTGGTGAAACAGCAGCAGGAACATATCCAGTTGAAGCTGTGCAAACAATGCACAACATTGCCTCACGTTCAGAGGAAGCACTTAACTATAAAGCAATCCTTTCTCGCAGAAGCGAAGAGGTAGAGGTCAGCATTACAGATGCGATCGGTCAATCTGTTGCGCACACAGCTATGAAGCTTGATGTGGCAGCGATTGTGACACCTACTGAGAGTGGTCATACAGCAAGAATGATTTCAAAATATAGACCTAAAGCACCAATCGTTGCAGTCACAGCAAACGAATCAGTGGCAAGAAAACTTTCACTCGTATTCGGTGTATTTGCGAAGAGTGGATCAAATACATCATCTACTGATGAAATGCTAGAGAATGCAGTAGAAAAATCTATTGAATCTGGCTATGTAAGACATGGCGACTTGATTGTCATTACAGCTGGTGTACCGGTTGGAGAAGCTGGTACAACGAACTTAATGAAAGTGTATGTTGTCGGTGACATCATTGCGAAGGGTCAAGGAATTGGCCGCAAATCTGCATTTGGACCGGTTGTTATTGCACAAAGCGGAAAAGAAGCAGAGGAAAAAATGTATGATGGTGCTATTCTTGTCGCAAACTGCACAGATCGTGATATGATGGGTGCTTTAGAAAAAGCGTCTGCCCTTATCACAGAAGAAGGCGGTCTAACAAGCCATGCAGCAGTCGTTGGGCTTAGTCTTGGAATTCCAGTGATTGTCGGTCTTGACAGTGCCACAACACTTCTAAAAGAAGGCGAAGAGATTACAGTAGATCCAGCACGCGGAGCGATCTACAAAGGCCGTGCAAGCGTCCTTTAAATCACACACGAGGGGAGTTATCTGACTCCTCTCTTTTTTTATGTTACACTAAAAAAAGTAAACAGCTTTCGATGAAAGAGACCCCATGAGGTGATATGGCTTGAAAAAATATTTTCTACTATTATTGATTCTGTTTCCGGCAGTGGAAATTAGTTTATTTTTAATCTCAAGTAACATCATTGGTATTTTACCAACGATGCTATTCATTGTGCTAACAAGCGCATTAGGTGCTTACTTTGCAAGAAAACAAGGAATAGAAGCATTTCAGAAAGTGCAGCGAGATTTACAGTATGGCAAAATGCCAGGGGCCACCATTGTCGATGGCTTCTGCATTCTGATTGGCGGGTTGCTGCTGCTCATACCTGGATTCCTTTCTGATCTGATTGGGGCTGTGCTGCTCATTCCCATGACAAGAAAACGGATCAAACCGCTCTTTGAGCGCTGGCTTAGAAACATGTCCAATCGCAAACGCTATACGATTATACGCTAAAGAGACCTTCGCATCAGGTCTCTTTTACTTTTGCGCACCATACCGAATGTACTGATAAAGGTCTCTGAAAACCCCTGCATTACGAAACGCCTGCCAAACGACAAGAGAAGCGGGACCGAGTGCAAGTCCAAGAAAACCAAAGCATTTTAACCCGACAAACAGCGCCACAAGTGTTGCTAAAGGATTAAGACCAATTGATTTACTTAAGACTTTTGGCTCTGATATTTGTCTTTGAATGAGCACCACAATATACAAAATGCCTAGTCCAATGGCGAGTGAAAGATTTCCTGTCATGGCGGAGTAAATGATCCACGGAAGAAAAACCGTGCCACTCCCGATGTAAGGAAGTAAATCAACTAGACCAATACATAGAGCAATCACAATCGCATGCTCGACCTTTAAGATGAAAAGTCCAATCAGCACGATCCCAATGGTCATGGCAACAAGGAGAAGCTGGGCTTTCATAAAGCCAGAAATGGCTTTTTTGATTTCAGATAAAATGGCACGTGTATGAAGCATCCATTTGGCGGGAAAGATACGAGAACCATATTTTTTTAACGTAAACCAATCTTTTGTGATAAAAAAAGTCGCTAGTGCGGAAAATAAAAGCGTCGCTGCTGCATCAGGCAAAAGACCTAAAAAAGCTGGAATGAATTCAAGAGTTTTTGAAAGGAAAGTCCCGATTTTTGCCGCTGCTTCGTCACCAAGTGCTTGGATTTGTCCTAAAATCGATTCCTTTTGACCTGCTTGAAGTGTATTAAATTGAGCAGTCAAATCATGATATAAAGGCAAAATCTGATCTGTGAAAAAACGTTCCACGATCCCAATCAGTTGATCAAGATGACCTGGCAGGACCTTTGCTAAATAAGCACTTCCTGAAATGATTTCAGCCACTAAAAGTGTCATGAATCCGGCTGCTACCACTAAAAAGAGTAATAGCACAATGATGACAACAAAACCTCTTGGCATCCCGGTCATGTTTTCGATTTTGCATACGGCTGGATGAATCAAACACGACACGGCAAATGCAATCCAAAATGGATATAAAAACGGAAAAGACTGATATAAAAAAACAACCGCACAAACGGCGATGCTGAAAATCATCAAACTTCGCAAAAAAATGGCCACATACGTGTGATTCACACAATCCCCTCCAAAAAACAAGCATGTCCGATACTTCATTTTATTCAAAAAGATTAGTAATATGAAAAGGTCGCAATAAAAAGAAAGAAAGGAGCGGCGTATGTTTACTCAAGCAAATTTGTTTTTGGTTCTTTTACTCGTTATTGCACTTATTGCAAAAAACAATTCGTTAATTTTAGCGGTCTCTGTGCTGATTGCCATTAAGCTGATTGGCCTGGATCAAAAAATATTCCCGGTTCTGCAATCAAAAGGTATCAATTGGGGTGTGACGGTCATCACGATCGCTGTGCTTGTTCCGATCGCAACAGGGGACATTGGATTTAAACAGCTTGGAGAAGCAATGAAATCTTCCTATGCTTGGATAGCTCTTGGAGCGGGTATATTAGTAGCATTAATTGCAAAAAACGGCATTGTGCTACTCGAAAACGATCCGCATATCACAGCGGCACTTGTATTCGGTACGATTTTGGCAGTCAGCTTATTCAAAGGTGTGGCTGTTGGCCCGCTGATTGGTGCTGGAATTGCCTATTTAGCGATGCAAGCAGTGAAATTTTTCAGCGGTTAAAAAGAGAGTGGCTCATGCCACTTTCTTTTGATTTTTTTTCTGGCGTGAGCTTTTGCAAAAAAACATAATTAAATATATTAAAAGAAGCAAAATCCCTTTATTCCATGCCCGAACCGGAAGGCTGGAAAAAAAAATATCAAAAAAAATTATAGTTAAACATTTAACAAATGTCTGATTATTGTTTATAATGGGAATAGGCTTAATTTTGAACTCATTGATCAAACACGAGATATGAGGCTAAAAGCGCTCTAACCGTATAGGTAAATGTAAGCATTTTCTTTTCTAAACCTGCCAGCCTATTTTGGTTGGATAGCGCTTTCAAAAAGCGAGAATTTTGCAACGAAGGGGAATCTTTTTAAAAAGGGGAGATTGAACATGACAGCAACAAGAGGTCTTGAAGGTATCGTGGCAACAACTTCATCCGTAAGCTCAATTATTGATGATACTCTTACTTATGTAGGGTACAATATCGATGATTTAACTGAAAAAGCGACTTTCGAAGAAATTGTCTACCTGTTATGGCACTTAAAGCTGCCGAATGAGCAGGAGCTAAGCGAGTTAAAGCAGCAGCTCAATGAAAATGCTCATATTCCGCAAGAGATCATTGAGCACTTTAAATCTTATTCGCTGGATGGGGTTCATCCAATGTCTGCGATTCGTACAGCGGTATCCTTATTAGGTTTACTTGATGACGAATCAGAGATTATGGACAAAGAAGCGAATTACAGAAAAGCCATTCGCTTACAAGCGAAAATTTCTGGACTTGTCGCTGCATTCTCACGTATTCGAAAGGGACTTGAGCCTGTACAGCCAAAAGAAGAATACAGCTATGCTGCAAACTTCTTATATATGCTAAACGGCGAAGAGCCTTCACCAGTAGAAATTGAAGCGATTGATAAAGCGCTCATTCTACATGCGGATCACGAATTAAACGCATCGACATTTACAGCACGTGTATGTGTTGCTACACTATCAGATATCTACTCTGGTGTAACAGCGGCTATCGGCGCATTGAAAGGACCACTTCATGGCGGCGCAAATGAAGGCGTAATGAAGATGCTGTCAGAAATTGGCGAAGTTGAAAACGTAGATTCCTATATTCATGGTAAGCTAGAGAAGAAAGAGAAAATTATGGGCTTTGGCCACCGCGTTTACCGCCAGGGTGACCCGCGTGCAAAACATTTAAAAGAAATGAGCCAGCGCTTAACAAATCTCACAGGCGAGCCAAAATGGTATGAAATGTCTGTACGCGCAGAGGAAATCGTGACATCAGAGAAAAATCTTCCACCAAATGTTGATTTTTATTCTGCTTCTGTCTATCACAGTCTTGGGATTGATCATGACTTGTTTACACCAATTTTCGTGATCAGCCGATTCTCTGGATGGATTGCTCACATTTTAGAGCAATATGACAACAACCGTCTGATCCGTCCAAGAGCTGACTATATTGGACCTGATCTTCAAACGTTTGTTCCGATCAGTGAAAGAGACTAATGTTTATAGAATAGCGGAGGCTGATCCATCTAAACCAATCAGCCTCCATATCAACAAAAAACGAATCACGTGAAAAACTTCTTGGCTTGCAGACATCAAGCTTGGAAGTTTCAAATATTCACTACATAACCTGGGAGGTAATATCATTGTCACAAGGCGAAAAAATTACAGTTACTGGCGGCGTATTGAATGTACCAAATAATCCAATTATCCCGTTTATCGAAGGGGACGGAATCGGTCCTGACATTTGGAAAGCAGCATCAAGAGTTCTTGAAGCAGCTGTAGAAAAAGCATATAAAGGTGAAAAGCAAATCACTTGGAAAGAAGTATATGCAGGTGAAAAAGCTTATAATAAAACGGGCGAATGGCTTCCAGAGCAAACACTTGAAGACATTCGTGAATATTTAATCGCGATCAAAGGACCACTGACAACACCAATTGGCGGAGGAATCCGTTCATTGAACGTGGCACTAAGACAAGAGCTTGATTTATTCACATGCTTACGTCCAGTTCGCTGGTTCCAAGGCGTACCATCTCCTGTGAAACGTCCAGAAGACACAGACATGGTCATCTTTCGTGAAAACACTGAAGATATCTATGCAGGAATCGAGTATGCAAAAGGATCAGACGAAGTGAAGAAGTTAATCGACTTCTTGAAAAACGAATTAGGTGTGAATAAAATCCGTTTCCCAGAAACATCAGGTATCGGAATCAAACCAGTTTCTGAAGAAGGAACATCTCGTCTTGTCAGAGCAGCGATCCAATATGCGATTGACCAAGGCCGTAAATCTGTGACACTTGTTCACAAAGGAAACATCATGAAATTTACAGAAGGAGCCTTCAAAAACTGGGGCTACGAAGTGGCTGAAAAAGAGTTTGGCGACAAAGTCTTTACATGGGCACAATATGATCGTATTGTAGAACAAGATGGAAAAGATGCGGCAAACAAAGCGCAAAGTGAAGCAGAAGCTGCTGGCAAAATCATTGTCAAAGACAGCATTGCAGATATTTTCCTTCAACAAATTTTAACTCGTCCAGCTGAGTTCGATGTTGTCGCAACAATGAACTTAAACGGAGACTACATCTCTGATGCACTTGCAGCACAAGTTGGTGGAATTGGTATCGCACCTGGTGCAAACATCAACTACGAAACAGGACACGCTATTTTTGAAGCGACTCACGGAACAGCACCGAAATATGCTGGTCTTGATAAAGTGAATCCATCTTCTGTTCTTCTATCAGGCGTGCTTTTACTTGAGCACCTTGGATGGCAAGAAGCTGCTGATCTAGTGATTCAATCTGTTGAAAAAACAATTGCATCTAAAGTCGTCACGTACGATTTTGCTAGATTAATGGACGGTGCAACAGAAGTGAAATGTTCTGAGTTTGCTGACGAGCTCATCAAAAACTTGTCTTGATTCTTAAACTTTAAAGTTAAAGGGGAAAAAGGAAATGGCAAACAAGCGTAAAAAAGTATCTGTCATCGGAGCAGGCTTTACTGGAGCAACTACAGCATTTCTAACAGCTCAAAAAGAATTAGCGGATGTCGTATTAGTGGATATCCCTCAGCTTGAGAACCCGACAAAAGGGAAGGCACTTGACATGCTGGAAGCAAGCCCTGTTCAAGGCTTCGATGCGAATATTACAGGAACTTCTAACTACGAAGATACAGCCGGTTCTGATGTCGTGGTCATTACGGCAGGAATTGCAAGAAAGCCGGGAATGAGCCGTGACGACCTCGTGTCAACAAATGAAAAAATCATGCGCAGTGTGACACGTGAAATCGTTAAATATTCTCCAGAAGCGATCATTGTTGTGTTAACAAACCCTGTTGATGCAATGACATATGCAGTTTATAAAGAATCAGGATTACCAAAAGAAAGAGTCATCGGACAATCAGGAATTCTTGATACAGCACGTTTCCGTACGTTCGTTGCTCAAGAATTAAACCTATCTGTGAAAGATGTGACGGGCTTTGTTCTTGGCGGACATGGGGACGACATGGTTCCTCTTGTACGTTACTCTTATGCAGGCGGTATCCCGCTGGAAACATTAATTCCTAAAGAGCGAATTGATGCAATTGTTGAAAGAACAAGAAAAGGCGGCGGTGAAATCGTCAACCTATTAGGTAACGGTAGTGCATATTATGCACCTGCTGCTTCACTCGTTGAAATGGTTGAGGCGATCTTAAAAGATCAACGCCGCGTCATGCCGACGATTGCATACCTTGAAGGTGAATATGGCTACGAAGGCATTTACCTTGGAGTTCCAACAATCGTAGGTGGAAACGGCCTTGAGCAGATCATCGAGCTTGAGCTGACAGAAGAAGAAAGAAGTCAGCTTGACCGTTCTGTTGAATCTGTAAAGAACGTCATGAAAGTATTGTCTTAATATGAATAAAAAAGAAGGCTTCTCGTAAGAGAAGTCTTCTTTCAGATTGTTGACAAAGGGCTAAAATGTTGTTTATTTTAGCCCTTTGTCTTCTTTTCAGCGTGATAGAAAACCTTTGCAGTCTAGGAAGGGCGAGTACTGGCGCGGAGCGAATTTGACATTCGTGAGCACCAGCGCGCAGGACTGACACCGAATGCGAGGGTTTGTCTACACGCTGAGAAGGCTTCTCGTATGAGGAGTCTTCTTTTTATTTACAAAACCAATCTTGTCGAAATTTTAAATTGTTCTCTTGTTAAGCTTTCGTTAAAATGAAAGAGAAAGCATGACTTCTCGCTTTTCACATAAGATACAAAAAACCGGATGCAGGGGAAATCACTAATTGGAGGCACAACATGAATAAAAAAATATTAGTTGTGGATGATGAAGAATCAATTGTAACACTTCTAAGCTATAACCTTGAAAGGGCGGGCTACGATGTCGTCACAGCAAAAGACGGAGAAGAAGCGCTTGAAAAAGCAGCAAGTGAACAGCCTGATCTGATTGTGCTTGATTTAATGCTTCCGAAAATGGACGGCATTGAAGTGTGCAAACAACTGAGAATTCAAAAAATGATGTTCCCTATTTTAATGCTGACAGCAAAGGACGATGAATTTGATAAGGTGCTCGGTCTTGAACTTGGAGCCGATGATTACATGACAAAACCTTTCAGTCCTAGAGAAGTGGGTGCTCGGGTAAAAGCCATTTTGAGAAGAGCACAGCAATCTCAGCCGGCTCCCGTGCAAGAAGAGAAGGAAGAGATCATTGCAGACCAAATCAAAATTGGAGACCTGCGCATTTTACCTGAACATTACGAAGTCTATTTCCAAGAAGAACGTCTAGAGCTCACGCCAAAGGAGTTTGAACTGCTTCTTTATTTGGCTAAGCATAAAGGCCGTGTCTTGACGCGTGATCTATTGTTAAGTGCGGTTTGGAATTATGACTTTGCAGGTGATACTCGTATTGTGGATGTGCATATCAGCCACTTGCGGGACAAAATTGAAAAGAACACGAAAAAACCAACATATATTAAAACCATTCGAGGCTTAGGCTACAAATTGGAGGAGCCAAAGCCAAATGAGTAAAGTGAGAACCCGCCTTTTTTCTGGGCTCATTTTTCTCCTGTTTATTGTGTTTGTTGCGCTTGGTCTTTTCTTGGATCATATGTTTCATATTTTCTATGAAACAAAATTAACCGAACGAATGGAAAAGGAATCGAGTTTTCTCCTTTCTTCAATGAATGTTGAAGATTTGAACGCGGAGCAAAACAAGAAGATTCTCAATCAAGCAAAGCAGCATCTCGATATGAATGCGTCGATTGTGGACGTGAAGGGGAATATCATACATACAACGGGTCAAGCAGAACAAAGGGCTGTCATTTTAAACACACTGAAAAGTGAGCAGCTCCAAACAAAAGGAACGTTCATTGAGGATGAGAAGGATGCGCTGTTTCATTATGCAGTTCCAATGATGAAACAAAACGAACCGGCGGGATATTTATTTCTTCATGCTTCATTCCAGCCTTTGAATGAGATTGATGGTCAGCTCTGGCTTGCATTAGCCTTTTGTCTTGGTTCAGCCATCATTATCATCGTCTTTTTTGGCTATCGCATGTCGATGAAGTATGTAAAGCCGATTGATTATGCCACAAAGGTGGCCAAACAGCTTGAACGAGGGAACTATGATACAAATAACTATGAAGAGCTGATCATTGAAACAAGTGAACTCAATACATCAATGAAGCGTCTGGCAGAAAGTCTTCAAGACATGACAAGCGCTGGCGAAATGCAGCGAGATCGTCTGCAAACAGTCATTGAAAACATTGGAGCGGGGATTATTTTGATTGATAAAATGGGCTATATCCACTTAGTCAATCGAACATTCCGCAAGCAATTCAAAGTGCAAAAACACATTTACATGCACAAGCTGTATCATGAAGCCTTTACCCATGAAGAGATTATTGAATTAATAGACGAAATTTTCATGACAGAAACCAAGGTCCGAAAGTTCTTACGTCTCGCTGTTGACATCGAGCGGCGTTATTTCCAAGTCGATGGTGTTCCGATCTTAAGTACGGACGATGAATGGAAAGGAATTGTTCTTGTCTTTCATGATGTGACAGAAACAAAGCAGCTAGAACAGATGCGAAAAGACTTTGTCGCTAACGTGTCACATGAATTAAAGACACCGATCACGTCAATTAAAGGCTTTTCTGAAACACTTCTTGATGGTGCCATTGACGACAAAGAAGCGCTGACACAATTTTTGTCTATCATCCTAAAAGAGAGTATTCGTTTAGAAACGCTCATCCAAGACTTACTTGATCTCTCGAAAATTGAACAGCAGCATTTTAAGCTGAATATTCAAGAAGCCAATGCGACAGAAATCATTCAAGAGATTGAAGTGCTGCTAAAACAAAAGGCTGCTGAAAAAGGCATTGACCTACAAGTGCGTGTCCCGAAAGAGCCGGTCTATGTCATGGCAGATCCGCTGAGATTAAAACAAATTTTCCTCAACCTGATCAATAATGCCCTCACCTATACACCAGAGGGAGGAAATGTCACGATCACAGCAAGACAGAGGAAAGGCAGCTATGAATTTGATGTAGCAGATACAGGGATCGGTATGAAAAAGAGTGAAATTCCAAGAATATTCGAGAGATTTTATCGAATTGATAAAGATCGAAGTAGAAACTCAGGCGGTACAGGGCTGGGTCTTGCCATTGTCAAACACCTTGTCGAAGCACATGAAGGAACGATTTCTGTTCATAGCAAACAAGGCAAAGGGACGACGTTTACCGTGAGTTTAAAGTCAAAATAGAGAAGAATGGAAAGTGGCGTTAAAATTTACATGATCTTTACAATGAATTCATGTTTTGTTAATCAATCATTGGTAGGATGAATAGGAACCCCTTCATCCAAGGAGCCAATTTTGGAAGGACGAAAACACTTGTTGTTTTCGTCCCTTTTTTATGCAGGCTCGTCTATTTTCTTTTCAAAATAAACTTTGATAAAATGAACATACAATGTGCGAAAGAGACGGCTGAGCCGGCTCAGTCGATGGAGGATTAAAAGATGACAGATCAAAAGAAATTAGTACTTGTGGATGGAAACAGTCTCGCTTATCGAGCCTTTTTTGCTTTGCCGCTATTATCCAATGATAAAGGCGTACATACAAATGCCATTTATGGCTTTGCGATGATCTTAATGAAGATGCTGGAAGACGAGAAGCCGACTCATATGCTCGTAGCATTTGATGCGGGTAAAACCACCTTCCGTCACGAGACCTTTAAGGAATATAAAGGCGGAAGACAAAAAACTCCGCCAGAACTATCAGAACAAATGCCGTTCATCCGTGAGCTATTAGATGCTTATCAAGTGAAAAGGTACGAGCTTCCGCAATACGAGGCGGATGACATTATCGGCACATTGGCTGTAGAGGCAGAAAAGGACGGCTTCGAGGTCAAGATCTTCTCAGGAGATAAAGACTTAACGCAGCTTTCAACAGACCATACAACAGTAGCCATTACGAAAAAAGGGATCACAGAAGTAGAATATTACACACCAGCCCATATTGAAGAGAAATACGGCCTCAGACCAGATCAAATCATCGACATGAAAGGGCTGATGGGAGACTCATCAGACAATATCCCAGGCGTGCCTGGTGTCGGTGAAAAAACAGCGATCAAATTACTAAAGCAGTTTGAAACGGTTGAAAATCTGCTTGATCATATTGACGAAGTCAGCGGGAAAAAGCTAAAAGAAAAGCTTGAAGAATATAAAGAACAAGCGGTGATGAGTAAAAAGCTGGCGACGATTCTCGTAGAAGCACCAATAGATGTGTCAAGCAAAGAGCTCGCCTATGAAGGTCCTCACATGGAGCAGGTCATCTCTCTTTATAAAGAACTGGGCTTTCAAACGCTGCTAGAGCGTTTAGGAGAAGCGCCAGAATCAGATGAACCAGTAGAAATAGACGAACTAGACGTGAAGAAAATGACAGATGTCACGGAGGACATGCTGACAGATCACGCTGCACTTGTGGTAGAACAGCTAGGAGACAATTATCACGAAGCCGATTTGATAGGGTTTGCGATCCATAATGAGAACGGTGCATTTTTTATGACAAAAGAAGATGCTCTGCAATCTGAAGCGTTTAAACAATGGGTACAGGATGAAACGAAGAAGAAATGGGTCTTTGATTCCAAAAGAGCGGTTGTTGCGCTCAGATGGCATGGTGTTGATCTTAAAGGTGTCGATAACGATGTCCTGCTCGCTTCCTATGTGGTCAATCCGCAGAAATCTTATGAGGACGTTGCAAGTGTGGCGAAGGAATATGGCCTAAATATTGCCCTTTCCGATGAAAAAGTATACGGAAAAGGAGCGAAACAGGCGATTCCACCTGAAGAAGAGCTAAAAGACCATCTTGGAAGAAAAGCAGCAGCGATCTCTGCGCTGCATGATTTGACCCTTGAAGCGTTAGAAAAAAATGATCAGCATGAGCTGTATGAAGATTTAGAGCTGCCACTTGCCCTCATCTTAGGTGAAATGGAATCTCTTGGGGTAAAAGTGGATGTTGAACGTCTTCAGAAAATGGGTGAAGAACTCACGAAGAAGCTGAAGGAATATGAAGAAACCATTCATCGGTTAGCAGGAGAAACATTTAACATCAATTCACCGAAGCAACTTGGTGTGATTTTATTTGAAAAATTAGGACTGCCGGTTATCAAAAAGACCAAAACAGGCTACTCTACGTCTGCGGATGTCCTTGAAAAGCTTGAAGACAAGCACGAAATTATTCGGTCCATTCTGCATTACCGTCAAATAGGAAAGCTGCAATCCACTTATGTGGAAGGCTTAATGAAAGTGACGCGCAAAGATACGCATAAAGTGCACACAAGATTTAATCAGGCACTTACACAAACAGGAAGACTAAGCTCAACAGACCCAAACCTTCAAAACATCCCGATTCGTTTAGAAGAAGGCCGAAAGATTCGTCAAGCGTTCGTCCCGTCAAAAGAAGGCTGGCTCATGTTTGCGGCTGATTATTCTCAAATTGAGCTGCGTGTACTCGCGCACATTTCTCAAGATGAGAACTTGATTGAAGCCTTTACGCAAGATATGGATATTCACACGAAAACAGCCATGGATGTGTTCCATGTGTCAGAAGAAGAAGTGACTTCCTCTATGAGAAGACAGGCCAAAGCTGTCAACTTCGGAATCGTGTATGGAATTAGTGATTATGGACTGTCTCAAAACCTTGGGATTACAAGAAAAGAAGCAGCGGCCTTCATTGAACGTTATTTAACAAGCTTTAAAGGCGTGAAAACCTATATGGAGGACATCGTGCAGGAAGCAAAACAAAAAGGGTATGTGACCACGCTTCTTAAACGTAGACGATATATTCCAGATATCACAAGCCGTAATTTTAATGTGAAAAGCTTTGCGGAAAGAACGGCAATGAACACACCGATCCAAGGCAGTGCCGCCGATATCATCAAAAAAGCGATGATTGATATGGCACGAAAGTTAAAAGAAGAGAACCTGCAGGCAAATCTGTTATTGCAAGTGCACGATGAACTGATCTTTGAAGCGCCAAAAGAAGAAATCGCCATATTAGAAAAAATCGTCCCTGAAGTCATGGAAAGCGCACTTCAGCTCGATGTGCCGCTAAAAGTCGATTTCGCTTCAGGTCCATCTTGGTACGACGCAAAATAAAGAGAGAGAAAAAGGAGCGAGGAGCATGCCGGAATTACCAGAGGTAGAAACCGTCCGGCGCACTCTTCAGCGGTTAGTCAAAGGAAAAACGATTGAAACGGTCGATATCAAATGGCCAAATATCATCAAACGTCCTGGGGAACCGGAAGAGTTCGCTAGAAGGATGGTAGGAGAAACCATTCAAGCCATTGAAAGAAGAGGAAAGTTTCTACTCTTTCATTTAGACCACTATGTGATGGTCTCCCATTTAAGAATGGAAGGGAAATACCGTGTACATGAAACTGGTGAGCCTTATGATAAACATGTACACGTCGTCTTTACGTTCACAGATCGTACCGAACTTCGGTACCATGATGTCCGTAAATTTGGGACGATGCATCTATTTCAGCCAGGCGAAGAAGAAAAAGAACTTCCGCTATCACAGCTGGGATATGAACCTTTTTCAGACTCATTTACACCAGAATATTTATGGGAGCAATTAAAGAAAACCTCCCGCGTGGTCAAAACGGCTTTACTTGATCAAAAGATTGTGGTTGGCCTTGGTAATATTTATGTAGATGAAGTGCTGTTTAAATCAGGCATTCATCCAGAAACAAAAGCGAATCAGCTAAGTCTTGAATCTTGCAAGGTGCTCCACAAACATATTATTGACACGCTTCAAGTGGCTGTTGATGCAGGAGGTAGCACCATTCGTTCCTACATCAATTCACAAGGTGATATTGGGACTTTTCAATTACAGCTTCTTGTATATGACCGGCGGGGAGAACCTTGCCAGACGTGCGGAAGTATCATAGAAAAAACAGTGGTGGGAGGGCGCGGCACTCATTTTTGTGTGACCTGCCAAAAACGCCCTTCATAAAAGTAAGCCGTCAGCATGCTTCCTTTTTGCCATGCATACGATAAAAAACATTCTTTTTTCAGCAAGGTGTAGACTGACACACAGCCCACCTGCTCTTCATATAGTGAAGAAGAGTCTAAGGACGCCTAGAGACTCTTGATCATCGTTGCATGAACAGAAAGGAAGAGTACAGGTATGATTTCGTTTTCGCTTCTGTTTTTAGCTATTGCCGTCAGCATTGACAGCTTTTCTGTAGGTTTTACGTATGGTCTTCGCAAGATGAGGATTCCATTTAAAGCCATCGTTATTATTGCTTGCTGTTCAGGAATTGTGTTGCTCATTTCCATGCTGATTGGCAGCCTGCTCACAACATTCCTCCCTGTCTCAGTGACAGATAAACTGGGTGGAGGCATCTTAATTGCCATCGGACTTTGGGTTCTGTATCAATTTTATAAACCAGCGAAAGAGCGTGATTTGCTCCTTCATGAAAAAACACTTCTCAATGTAGAAGTGCAGTCTCTTGGGCTTGTCATTCATATTTTGCGAAAGCCTACAAGTGCAGATATTGACCGCTCTGGCACCATTAATGGAATGGAAGCGGTGCTTCTTGGAATTGCTTTATCCATCGATGCATTTGGTGCAGGGATTGGTGCAGCGATTCTTGGTTTTTCTCCAATTGTCATGAGCATCACGGTCGCTGTGATGAGTTCTCTTTTTGTATGCATCGGACTGCGTGCAGGTCATTATTTGGCCAATTGGCGCTGGATCGATAAACTCGCATGCTTACCAGGGCTGTTGCTCATTTTAATTGGGGTGTGGAAGCTGTAAAGGAGGAAACGAATTGACGCTCGTCATTGGATTAACAGGCGGGATTGCTAGCGGAAAAAGCACAGTCTCGCAGATGATAAAAGAGAAAGGCATTCGGGTGGTGGATGCTGATATCATTGCAAAAGAAGCGGTTTCTAAAGGATCGGCTGCCCTTCATCAAATCGTTCAAACTTTTGGTGAAGAGGTTCTTCTGCCAAATGGTGAACTGAACCGGCAGCAGCTTGGAGCGATCATTTTTTCTGATGAAGAGAAAAGAAAAAAGCTCAATGCCATCGTTCATCCTGAAGTCAGAAAAGAAATGCTCGAGCAGCGTGATGAAGGGGTGAGCAACAATGAAACATTTGTTGTGCTTGATATCCCGCTCCTATTCGAGAGCAAGCTGGAAGGGCTAGTCGACCGCATCATCGTTGTGTACACGACGCCTGAATTGCAGCTGTCGCGGCTCATGAATCGAAACGACCTGAGCGAGGAAGAAGCACTGAATCGCATTCACTCCCAGCAGCCTCTTGAGGAAAAATGCCAAAAAGCAGACTGTGTGATAGAAAACACAAAAGATCTTGCTTTTATGAGAAAGCAATTAGAGAACATATTAAACGAATGGGAACATACAGATAAGTAAGAGTACATACAGTACTCTTCTTTTTTTATGCTTTTTTCGTCAATTTCATTGCAAAGAACAGCCCTTTTTTGAAAATATACGTTTATATACTGGCAATTACATTCTAATGTGATATACTAATTTCATAAATAAATTTATTGAGTATAACACATAATAGAGGAGTGACCTGTTCATGAAGGTAAAAGCAGCGATCAATGGGTTTGGCAGAATTGGACGCATGGTCTTCAGAAAAGCAATGCTTGATGATCAAATTCAAATTGTAGCGGTGAACGCAAGCTATCCTGCCGAAACGCTAGCACATTTAATTAAATATGACACAAATCATGGACGTTACGAATGCGATGTGACAGCAGAAGATGACGCGTTGATTGTCAATGGCAAAAGAGTGCTTTTGCTCAATAATAGAGAGCCAAAGCAGCTTCCATGGGGAGAGCTTGGGATTGATATCGTGATCGAAGCAACAGGGAAATTTAATTCAAAAGATCAAGCGATGGGCCATATAGATGCCGGAGCGAAAAAGGTCGTACTTACAGCTCCAGGTAAAAATGAAGACGTTACAATTGTAATGGGTGTCAATGAGGATGATCTTGATCCTGAAAAGCACGTCGTTATTTCAAACGCATCTTGTACAACAAACTGCTTAGCACCAGTTGTCAAGCTGTTAGATGATGAATTTGGCATCGACAACGGCTTAATGACAACGGTTCATGCTTATACAAATGATCAAAAAAATATCGACAACCCCCACAAGGATTTGCGCCGGGCAAGAGCATGTGCCCAGTCCATCATTCCAACGACGACGGGTGCCGCTAAAGCGCTTTCTTTAGTGCTGCCGCACATGAAAGGGAAATTACATGGACTTGCACTTCGCGTACCGGTTTCAAATGTGTCGATGGTTGATCTTGTGGTCGACTTGAAAAAAGATGTCACGGCAGAAGAGGTCAATGCTGCCTTTGCAACGGCTTCAAAAACATCTCTTGCTGGCATATTAGATTACACCGATGAACCACTTGTCTCCACAGACTTTAACACAAACCCTTATTCTGCTGTCGTTGATGGACTCACAACGATGGTGATGGAAGGCAGAAAAGTAAAAGTTCTTGCATGGTATGACAATGAATGGGGCTATTCTTGCAGAGTGGTTGATCTTGTAAAGTTTGTTGGTTCACAGATGAAAGAGCTTTCAGCTGTTTGAAATGAAGAAGACTGAACGTCCCTTTTCAAGAAATGAGAGAAAATCCCACTAAAAACACAGCTTGCAAAATGGGTCTAAACAAAGTATACTATTTTTCGTGAACTTCTTGTTCGCAGACTCATTCGGGTATACTTAAAGGGTTAGGACCTCTTTGGACTAACTTTCCCCCGTGGTATATGTCCGGTCCGGCTGCTTAGAACTTCACTCTTTCATTCTTGTTTAAGGGGGGTCCATGATGGAAACAATCGGACGTCACGTTATCTCCGAGTTATGGGGATGCGACTGTGATAAACTGAACGACATGGATTTTATTGAAAAAACGTTTGTAAATGCAGCTTTGAAATCAGGAGCTGAAGTAAGAGAGGTTGCTTTTCACAAATTTGCACCTCAAGGAGTAAGTGGAGTTGTCATTATTTCTGAATCTCATCTGACAATTCACAGCTTTCCTGAACATGGTTATGCGAGCATAGATGTTTATACTTGCGGCGATCTAGATCCGAATATTGCAGCAGATCATATCGGAGATGAACTAGGTGCTGAAACAAGAGAAAACATCGAAATTCCTCGAGGCATGGGACCTGTACAAGTGAAACAGGCGCAAGCCAAAGCACTGTAAACATAAAAAAGATTGCAATGGGAGCTGGCCAAAAGCATTAAATGCCTTTGTGTTATGCTCCTTTTTATATTTGTTCCATACACGGGCATTCAGCATGATCCAACCTGTCTATACTTTTGTTCTAGGAAAACAAAGGTTTTTTTTATAAAATAAAGAAGAGGGTTTATGACAAAGGGGATACGTGTATGACTTTAGGACAAAAGCTCAAACGATTCATTTCAAATCATACAGAAACATCTGACCATCATCCAGTGTCAGAGCTGAAAAGCCATTACTACAAATCGACACAAACTCAAGTTTTTCAAGCGGTAGAAGCCGTTCTTTCAAGAAACGATTCCTATCAAGTGACATCTGTTTCAGCAGAACGAGGTGAAATCAGCGCAAACATACGAACGCCGAAAAAAGCTTTTCTCGTGGCGACTGTCATTTCAATTCGTCCTTTTGAAACAGCTGTCGATTTTAATGTGACAACAGAAACAGCACTGCCAACAGACTTTGGCTACAGTCAAAAGGCTGTTTTGTCCCTCTATAAAGAACTAGACAAACAACTTCCAAGAAGAGATCGGAGCTGATGAAATGAAATGTCCCACATGTCAGCACCTTGGCACAAGGGTGCTTGATTCAAGACCAGTAGATGAAGGGAAGTCCATCCGTCGGAGAAGAGAGTGTGAAAGCTGTCAATATCGCTTCACGACGTTTGAAAAATTAGAAGAATTGCCATTGATTGTCGTGAAAAAAGAAGGAATTCGAGAAGAATTCAGCCGGGAAAAGATGCTAAGAGGCCTCATCAAAGCGTGTGAAAAACGTCCTGTCGCTTTAAAACAGCTCGAGGATGTCTGCTTTAACATCGAGAAGGAATTGCGTAACCAAGGCATGTCAGAGGTGAAAAGCGAGCTTGTTGGGGAAATGGTGATGGACGAGCTGGCGAAAATTGATGAAGTGTCTTACGTCAGGTTTGCGTCGGTATACCGTCAATTTAAAGATATCAATGTATTTATTGATGAATTAAAAGATTTATTAAAGAAAGAACGCTAAAAAAGAGCTGAAGATTCTTCATGCTCTTTTTCCTGCGTAAAGCGTAAAACGCAAAAAGAGTGTACAATGAAGACAACCGTATTAAGGGAGGATCAGCATATGACAGAGCATTGGAAGGAAGTGCTAGCCGTCGATCCGTATGTCGTCAAAAGCGCTTCATTGCTCGGTGACATCGATAGACAGCTTATTACTCTTTTATATCAGCCGCTTATTGGCATGTCCGCTTTCAGTTTATACATGACGCTGTGGGGAGAGCTGGAACAAAATCGAATGTGGGGGAAACCCGCACCTCACCGTCAGCTGATGGTGATGCTGCAAACGAATTTAAATGATATTTTTGAGGAGCGCTTAAAGCTTGAAGCGATCGGATTACTCCGCACATATGAACAGGAAACGGAAGAAGGCAGACTGTTTACATATGAGCTCGTGCCGCCGCTGAGACCGGATGAATTTTTCCAAGACGGTATGCTGAATGTCCTTTTGTATCATCGGGTAGAGAAAGCAAAATATATGCAGCTTCGTGATTATTTTTCTTATCCAGGAGTTCCTGCTGATGCAAAGAACATCTCCCGATCGTTTGAAGAAGTGTTTCACGTCTTGCAGCCAGGAGAGCGCAAGATGACAGAGGAAATCAATCAGGCGTCATCGCTTGACGAGGGCTACGAATATGTGACAGTTGGCTCAAGTCAGCCTGCACCGCTTTCAGATGAATCTTTTGATTTTGATCTCCTGTTAGCAGGCATGTCGGACATGATGATTCCGAGAAAAGCTTTGACAAAGCAAGTGAAAGAGACAATTAAGAAGTTAGCGGTCGTCTATGGCATCACCCCGCTGCAAATGCAAAATATTGTCGCAGGTGCATGTGGTTCAGATCAGATGATATCAACTGAGGATCTGCGAAAAGCAGCGAGAGACTGGTATCAAATTGAATACAGAGGCGAACAGCCGAAGCTGATTGATCAAAAACAGCCAAGACATTTACGTCACAATGTCACGCAAAATTCAGGTGCAGATGCACCTGATGCGAAATTGATTGAAAAGCTTGATCATATTTCGCCTAGAGAGCTTCTAAAAGATATGGCAGATGGCATTGAGCCGACGTATGCAGACTTAAGAATTGTTGAAGATATTATGCTTGAGCAGCAGCTAGAGCCTGGGGTCATGAATGTCCTGATCTACTATACACTGCTAAAAACGGATATGAAACTGTCCAAAACATATATGCAGAAAATCGCCGCCCACTGGGTGCGAAAGAAAATCAAAACCGTGGCAGCTGCTATGAAAATTGCCAAAGAAGAGAATAGGCAAATGACAGAATGGGCGCAGCAAAAAAATAAGCGTCAATCCTATGGATCAGGAAAAGTGATCCGCGAGGAGAAACTGCCTGACTGGATGAAGGAAGCTGAAACGAAAGAACAGCCAAAAGAACAGACAGATAACTTGTCTACAGAGGACCTCGAACGAGAAAAAGAAAAATTGTTAGATCAGTTTAATAATATGAAAAAGTACAATGCACATTAATGTGAGGTGAGATGGAGATGAAACCGATCGGTCGTTCATTTGATCAGCTAAAAGGGCGGGTAGATTTTCGCGTGAGATACAATCAGATTAAAGAAAGTGTCCTAGCTGATGAAGATGTAAAAGCTTTTTTAAAGGAGCATCAAGAGGACATCCAAGAAGACATGATCAATCGCAGCTTGAACAGGCTCTTTGAATATGTACAACAATCAAAGGGCTGTTCTTACTGCTTAGAGGAAGAGAATGTAAATGTCATTTTAGACGGGTATCACCCGAAGCTTGTGATCAAAGGTCAGAGCATTGATATTGAATATTCCCCTTGTCCTGTCAAACTGCGGCTTGATAGACAGAAAAAACAGCAAGAACTCATGAAAAGCATGTACATTCCGCAGAATGTTCTTCAAGCGACGTTTGCTGATTTAAATGTGGTTGGAAGACAAGAAGTCATTCAAAAAGTAGGTCAATTCCTGCAAAGTTATGATGAAACAGGTAAGGGAAAAGGCCTCTATTTACATGGAAAGTTTGGGGTCGGAAAAACATTTATTCTGGCAGCAATTGCGCAGCAGCTAGCGGTAAAAGAGTATCCATCTCTCCTTGTATACGTGCCTGAATTTGTGAGAGAGTTAAAAAATTCATTAGCTGATCATACACTCGAAGAAAAGCTGAATATGGTCAAATCTACACCAATTTTAATGCTTGATGATATCGGAGCAGAGTCGATGACAAGCTGGGTACGAGATGAACTTTTAGGAACAATCTTGCAATACCGCATGGCAGAGCAGCTGCCGACTTTTTTCTCTTCTAATTTCTCACCGAATGAGTTAAAGCATCACTTTACGTACTCACAGCGCGGGGAAAAAGAAGAGGTGAAGGCAGCTCGATTAATGGAACGTATTCTCTACCTAGCTGAACCAGTTCTGCTTGAAGGGGAAAATCGCCGTCATTTATAAAAAGATAGGTCACGTGAAGGGGAGCGGATGCAATGAATAAAAGAAAATGGCTGCTTTTCCTCGTGATTGGGGTTGTAGCTGCTGTGCTATGGTGGCTCAACAAACAGCATCTTCAACTGTCGCCGAAAGATGTGAAGAATTGGATTCTTCAATTTGGGATGCTGGCTCCCTTTGTCTTTCTTTTCTTATCACTTTTTCGTCCATTTGTGCTTGTCCCTCTCACCGTCTTTTCGCTAGCAGCAGGTTTGGCATTCGGCAGTGTCCTTGGGACCATTTATGCCTTAGCTGGTGCGACAGCAGGTGCAACAGGATCTTTCCTGCTTGCCTCAACCTTCCGTTCAAACAAGCAGGAAACCGAATCAAGCAATCGGAAGCTAAAAGCGGTGACGTCCCGTATTCAAGAGCATGGATTTCTTTATATCCTCTTATTACGCATTGCACCCATTCACTTTGATTTTGTCAGTTATGCCGCAGCAGCTTCACGTGCGAATTATCGTGCATTTGCGGCAGCGACTTTTTTAGGGTTAATACCTGGTACTGTGGCGTTAAATGTCCTTGGATCAAGCTTTGTAAGCGGAAATTATGCCGCCTTAGCGATTGTTTGTTTGATTTATTTGATCTTTATCTCAGTGCCACTGATTTTAAAAAGAAAGATGCCTGATTTATTTTAGGCGTCTATTTTTTATGTTCCCCCCATATATATGTAACAGATGTCGTTAGGGGGGACAAACATGCTTGAAATAATCTTTGAAGATGAATATGATACCGCCGCTTTTTTACATCTTGCTGAACACTTGGACAGTCGGCATCACATTTCGATTCAACAAGGGAAAGATCGGCTTCTCATAGAAGCGAAAAAATCAGGAGAAGCCATAGAGCACATTGTGCGGACATTACTGATTCACTTTTTTTTGGAATGCAAAGAAAATGAACGCATGCGCAGCATCCTTGAAAACACATACTTATTTAAAGATCCAGAAGAGCAGCACCAAATTCTTTCAATCGCACATAGCATCATGAAAGGGGATCTAGATGATATCCCTGGAATTCATCAAGACCCACCGAGGGAGGATCTGTTAAAAAAAGAGCTTGAGACGATTTCTTTACAGAAAGGTGTTTTTTCCATTGGTTCATTTATGACATTTAGGCTCTCAGCGTATGACAGAAGGCTGAAGAACTATGTTGAAGTATCCATCGAAGAGTATAAGATGGAACAAGAATATCAAAACTTTATTCAATCCCTTCGAGACTATGTGATGTCAAGAGAACCTAAGCTTGAAAAAGTACATGTTGTGCATCAGGACCGCCTGATGATTTGGGAATTTCGGTACGCTTCTGAGCGTGATCAAAAACAATACATAGACAGACAGTTTGTAAGAGAGCATCCAATGTATATTGATTCGCAGTTGATTGCACCGCTTGTATCCATTGCGCCACAAAAAATTGACCTATTTACAGATGATACAGGTCACTCGATGGTGCAAACCATTCAAAATATTTTTCAAGAAAGAGTTGAGGTATTCCCTCCTCATTCGTTTCAGGAACAGCATGTTCAATTTGTTCCTAGTCATTTGGAAAAGAAAAGTGAAAAGCTTTCTTGATTTTCACGAAAAAACGTTTTATAATACGGTGTAACTTCATACAGAGACCGTATTGATAAGGACATGAACAAATGAACACCCGCTTAAAGAGAGGGAAGCCGTGGCTGAAAGCTTCCTAGCGTAGGACCATTTGCTTTACCACCTTTGAACATCAGCTGTGAACTGTTTAGTAATAGCTGACGGGAATTCCCGTTATTGAACCACAAGCCGTATTTGCTTTTGACAAAGCAAGCTGCAAATACGGGAAAAAGGGTGGAACCACGATTCCGTTTATTCAACCTCGTCCCTTTCCAGGGGGCGGGGTTTTTATATTGCCAAAAAAAGGAGTGACTAGAGATGTCAGAACAAATTCAACTTACATTTCCAGATGGAGCAGTCAAGGAGTTTGACAAAACAGCTACAACAGAAGACATCGCGGCATCAATTAGCCCAGGCCTAAAGAAAAAAGCGCTTGCCGGTAAATTGAACGGCAAAGAAATAGATCTGCGTACGCCGCTGTTAGAAAGTGGAACAATCGAGATCATCACAGATAAGAGTGAAGAAGCGCTCGATATTATGCGACACAGTACAGCGCATTTACTAGCACAGGCAATCAAACGCATTTATGGAAAAGAGCATCACGTCCAGTTTGGCGTAGGCCCTGTCATCGAAAATGGCTTTTACTATGATGTTGACATCGATGTAGCGATTACACCTGAAGATTTACCAAAGATTGAAAAAGAAATGAAAAAAATCATTAACAGCAATTTGCCGATTGAGCGCATTGAAGTTTCTAGAGAAGAAGCAAAAGCACGCTTTGAAGCAATTGGCGATGAATTGAAGCTAGAGCTGTTAGAAGCAATCCCAGAAGGCGAAGCCGTCACAATTTATGAGCAAGGTGAATTCTTCGATCTATGCCGTGGTATTCACTTGCCGTCTACAGGGAAAATCAAAGAATTCAAGCTGTTAAGCCTTGCAGGTGCTTACTGGAGAGGCGACAGTAACAACCAAATGCTTCAGCGTATTTACGGAACAGCTTTCTTCAGCAAAGAAGAATTAAACGAGCATTTACGTCTGCTTGAAGAAGCAAAAGAGCGCGATCACCGTAAACTAGGAAAAGAATTGAAACTGTTTGCGAACTCTCAAAAGGTGGGCCAAGGTCTTCCGCTCTGGCTGCCAAAAGGGGCAACAATCCGCCGCGTCATTGAGCGTTATATTGTTGATAAAGAAGTACGCCTTGGTTATGAGCATGTGTATACACCCGTTCTTGCGAGTGTAGAATTGTATAAAACATCAGGCCACTGGGCGCATTATCAAGAAGATATGTTCCCAGTCATGGAAATGGACAACGAAGATCTTGTCCTCCGTCCAATGAACTGTCCGCACCATATGATGATTTATAAAAATGAACCTCATAGCTATCGTGAACTGCCAATTCGGATTGCAGAGCTTGGAACAATGCACCGCTATGAAATGTCAGGCGCTTTATCTGGCCTTCAGCGTGTTCGCGGGATGACATTAAACGATGCCCATATCTTTGTTCGTCCAGATCAAATCAAAGACGAATTCATTCGTACAGTTCGCCTAATTGAAGAAGTGTATCAAGACTTTGGCTTGAATGACTACACATTCCGCTTATCTTACCGTGATCCAGAGGATACTGAGAAGTATTTCGACGATGATGCGATGTGGAATAAAGCACAGTCTATGCTGAAAGATGCAATGGACGAGCTTGGACATGACTACTATGAAGCAGAAGGTGAAGCGGCATTTTATGGTCCGAAGCTTGACGTCCAAGTAAAGACAGCTCTTGGAAAAGAAGAGACTTTGTCTACTGTACAGCTAGACTTCTTACTTCCAGAGCGTTTCGATCTCACATATATCGGAGAAGATGGAAAACACCATCGTCCAGTTGTCATTCATAGAGGAGTTGTATCCACAATGGAACGCTTCGTTGCCTTCTTAATTGAAGAATACAAAGGAGCTCTTCCAACATGGCTGGCACCTGTACAATTCCAAGTCATCCCGGTTTCACCATCTGTCCATTTAGACTATGCGAAAAAAGTGCAAGAACGTTTGCAGCTTGAAGGACTGCGTGTAGAACTAGACAGTCGTGATGAAAAAATAGGATACAAAATTAGAGAAGCGCAAATGCAAAAGATTCCGTACATGCTGGTTGTCGGTGATCAAGAAGCAGAAAATGGCGCGGTCAATGTAAGAAAATATGGGGAACAAGATTCAGAAACAATGGACCTCGAAGCTTTTGTGAAACATGCAGTCGCAGAAGCAAAAAAATAATGAAGGCGCACGAAACAGTCAGTGATCTCATCTATTGAGGTTGCTGGCTTTTTTCTTATGGAAAAAATTCTCCACTAGTGATCCATTTGCGCAAATGATACGTTTAGATAGTACGAAAGTATGGGTAAGTATGTACTATTAGAGAGAGGCAAATTGGGGGAATGAAAGTGATGATTCAAACAACAAACACTTCATCAACACAAGTATTGGAGCAATCAGCTGTGCTTCGTGCGTTAGAGCACTCACTGGCGATGATTGAATTTGATGTCACAGGTAAGGTCCTATGGGTCAATGATATTTTTGCAAAAGCCATGAAATATTCAAAGGAAGAAATGATTGGTTTAAAGCATAGACAGTTTTGTCCTCCACATATTGCAGAAGACGCAAGTTATCAAATGTTTTGGAAGCGTTTGAAGAATGGTCAAGTGTTTCAGGAAAAGGTGCAGCGGATCACGAAGTACGGTGACACCTTATGGCTTGAAGCGACGTATACACCAGTGCTCAATGAAGAGGGGAACGTAGTGGCTGTCGTGAAAGTGGCAACAGATATTACGGAGAGAGAAAACACAATGAAGCAGGTAGTAGAAGACCTAAAAGATATGTCTGCAAAATTAATGGAGCGAGCGGAAATCGGCATCCAGCATAGTCAAAGTGTAAATGCTTCTTTTGAACATATTGCGAATGAAACGGATCAAAACATGAGTTTGCTAGAAGGGTTAACAGAGCAGGTGGAGTCGATTAGCTCAATTGCTACAACGATTAACAGTATCGCTTCCCAAACGCAGCTGCTCGCATTGAACGCGGCCATAGAAGCTGCGCATGCGGGTTCCTATGGAAATGGCTTTAGTGTCGTCGCGGCAGAAATCCGTAAGCTTGCGACAGATTCAAAGGAAGCGATCGTAAAGGTAGATCGTTATGTGAAGGCGATCCATTTAGAAGTTGAAAAGGTCAGCAACGGAACAAGCCGTGCAAAGACAAGCGTGTTTACAAACCGGGATCTTGTCAAGCAAGCAAGCGAGGAATTCATGAATGTAGGAGATGCAGCACGCGGCTTAGATCGTCAAGCACAAAGTCTAGCAGCAATTGTATAGCCGAAAACGAAAAAACACCCAATCTCGATCAGGAGAAGGGTGTTTTTCCTATGGTTTATTTTAAAATATCAAACAATTCGTGTAAGTCTTGAATTTCATAATCTGGTGTCACATCTGTTTCATTTTTCTTGCCATGACGATTGATCCAAACGGTTTGGATGCCAGCGCGAGAAGCGCCGAGAATATCTGTTTTTGGATTATCTCCTACCATGATGACATCATCTTTTGTGAGATTTAACAACTGAAGGCAGTGCTCAAAGATGCCAGGATCAGGCTTTCCTTTTCCGTAATCTCCTGAAATCACAATTTCATTAAAGTAAGGGGCAAGTTCCGGAACACCTGCAAGTTTTTCTTTTTGCAGACTAGGATCTCCATTTGTTAAAAGGAGTAATTCATAGGTGCCCTTCAGGCGCTCTAAAACAGGATACGTTTCTTCATAGACATATGGGCGTTTTCTACGCTCTGCTGCAAAGAAGTCTGCTAAGTATTGACCAAATGCTTCATCGTCAATTCCTGCCTCTTTTAAGCCGTTCGTCCAAGCATTTTTGCGATACTCTGGTGCAAGGGCGTTTAGCTTTTGAAAGCCTTCGCTAATCGGCTCACTAAAATTAGACCACAGTCCTTCAAAAGGGTTAATGCCAATCATAACAGTATAATCATATGTTTCATAAGAAGAGTACAGCTTTCTTGCTTCTTCACGCACGATCTGTTCAAACGATTCTGGATCAAGTCCATATTTCTTTTCCGCTTCCCTGCATGTTTCCTGAAAAGTGGTATGAATGCTTTTTTCATCCCAAAGCAAAGTATCATCTAAATCGAAAAATACGGCTTTCATGATCTTCTCCCTTGTTATGTATGTAGTTACCCTCAATTGCATGTGACAGGCTCATGTTCATTTTACAATAGAAGTTTTAGAGTTTAAATAGCTTATTTAGTAATAAAAAAAGTGCACAAAAATGTGCACTCTTACATTATTTTGATAAATCAATGGTCTTATACTTACCGCCAGTCCATCCTAATCCTGATGAGACTTGAAGCGAGAATTTCTTTTCGTTTGGAACTTCAAAAGCAATTCTACCTTTTTTAGATAATTTAGGATTTATTTGTTTTAAGAAGAAACTTGAATCGGTATCATTTACATACATATTATTTGTTGCAAGTGATTTGTATTCTGTGCCGTCTTTGCCAATTAATCTGAACATCTCAGTATCTACCATTCTACCTTTTTTACCTGTATTTGTGACCGTTACTTCAACAATCACAAATTTGCCGTCTGTCGTTACATCGCTCATATACTGTTTTTGTAAAGATTTCGCTTCTGTTACGCTGTTTACTTGATAAGTAAAGTCTTCGACTGCTACTTTATCTCCAATTTTATGCGTTTTTTCTTTATCATTTTTCTTTTCGCTACTCGTTACTGCATTTTTAGAACCAGTGTTTGATGTATTATCTTTTTTGTTGCCGCCCCCAGCCATACAAGATACAAAGATAATAATCAAAATGAGAATAATGATACTAAGACACCCAATCTTAAAAAACTTTTTCAAATAAATCCCCTACTTTTCCTTATTTTATTAAATGAATTTGAATACTTCTCCAATGATAAGTCTAAAGGATTATAAAATCAATCATTTTTTTGAAAAAATAGATATAATATCCTTTTTTATATGGGATATGATTTATATTTTTGTTTATTTATGTATACAACTTGATTTATATCGGTGTGTTAATGAAAAATTGAAGGATTTGAAGAGACTTTATTTCTTTTTAAATAAGGCTTGCCCAAAACGTTTCGTCATGCTAAAATGAAAAAGTTGTTTCAAGAGTTCAGTTACTTGACGGACAAATGAAAATTGTGTAGAATAGTTAACGAATTGAATAGATATCACAAGCAGAAGCACCCGCTTCTCACCTGATTGACACATGTTTGTAGTTGACAGGTTGACCGTACATTTATTTTTTCATGCAAATGTTCGCAGTGTGGGTGTTTTATATGCCCACACTTTTTGTTTGCCTGTAAAACATACAACGAAATGGTCAAAATGAATTGTGAACTCAATTCAAAATCTCATGGAGGTGGCTCACTATTAGCAAAGATCAATTAGTTAATGAAGGTATTCGTGCGCGTGAAGTTCGTTTGATCGGACAAAATGGCGATCAGCTTGGGATTAAAACCCGCCAGGAAGCTCTGGAAATTGCTACGAAAGCCAATCTTGACCTTGTGTTAGTTGCTGCAAATGCAAAACCACCTGTTTGCCGAATCATGGACTACGGTAAGTTCCGATTCGAACAACAGAAGAAGGAAAAAGAGGCACGTAAGAATCAAAAAATCATTAGCTTAAAAGAAGTTCGGTTGAGCCCGACAATCGATGAACATGATTTTAACACGAAGCTCCGTAATGCAATCAAATTCCTTGAAAAGGGAGATAAAGTGAAAGCTTCTATCCGCTTTAAAGGCCGTGCGATTACGCATAAAGAAATCGGACAGCGCGTGTTAGACCGTTTCTCTGAAGCTTGCGCTGAAGTAGCAACAGTAGAAACAAAACCTAAGATGGACGGACGCAGCATGTTCCTCATGCTTGCACCAAAAGTCGAAAAGTAAAAGTAACAGAGGGAGGAAACATCCAATGCCAAAAATGAAAACTCACCGCGGATCTGCTAAACGTTTCAAAAAAACAGGTTCTGGTAAACTTAAACGTTCTCATGCGTACACAAGTCACTTGTTCGCTAACAAATCTACAAAGCAAAAACGTAAATTGCGTAAGAGCGCAATCGTAAGTGCTGGAGATTTCAAACGTATCAAACAACAACTTGCAAACATCAAGTAATCTGGAATAGGAAACATAGGAGGGAATTACAATGCCAAGAGTAAAAGGCGGAACTGTGTCGCGTCAGCGTCGTAAAAAGGTTCTTAAATTAGCAAAAGGTTATTTCGGTTCAAAACATAGATTATATAAAGTAGCAAACCAACAGGTGATGAAATCTGGAAACTACGCTTTCCGTGACCGTCGTCAGAAAAAACGTGACTTCCGTAAACTATGGATCACTCGTATCAATGCTGCAGCTCGTATGAACGGTCTTTCTTACAGCCGTTTAATGCATGGCTTAAAGCTTTCTGGTATCGAAGTAAACCGCAAAATGCTTGCTGATCTTGCTGTGAATGACCTAAACGCATTCAACCAGCTTGCTGATGCTGCAAAAGCACAACTAGACAAGTAAGTCATATAAAAGATCATTCCGCCAAGGAGTGGTCTTTTTTTCTCATCATGTGAGGTGAAATCAATGAATATCGCTCTGATCGTGCTGCTCATCTTGGTCAATGTCTATGGTTTTTTTCTCATGGGAGAGGATAAACGCCGGGCGAAAGCACACAAATGGAGAATATCAGAAGCGCACTTATGGAGTGCCGCAGTACTTTTTGGTGCTGCTGGGTCATTTCTTGGCATGCAGTATTTCCGCCATAAAACGAAGCATCCTGCCTTTCAAATGGGTATGCCTGCTTTAATTGTTGTCCAATTGGTGATATTGGTCTATCTCAATCTCATCTGAAAAGGAGCAGACGCCGTTAAGTCGGCGTGTCTGCTCCCTTTTTTTGTTTGATTTTTTTGATGGGCTGATCCCAATCAATTTTTGTTTGAGGATACCGTTCAATGATGTTTTCCTCAAGTTTTTCAAAGTCTTCTAATGTGAATTCATTTAGCTTCTCAGGTGACTCCGTCCAAACGTAAATGGAGTGGACAAACAGAGGATGATCCTTAGAAGGAACATGCTTCTCCCCTTCAAACAAGACACCTTTATAGACGAAATTAAAATTTTTGCGGGCATTTTGCTGTTCGTCCATAAAATAAAAGCCTTCTTTTAATTGTGCTTGTTTCAGCTTTCTTCTCGGGTTTGAGAAGAATTTTACCGCCATGTAAAAAATATAGACAAGCAATGCAACAAGAGCAAGTCTAATGAGGATGACAAACATGACAGGATGCACCTCCAATACCGTTATCTGATGTACTACGAATGAGAAAGACAAAAGGTTTCAACTTTTTTTAAAAAATATTTCGATTAACGAAAAAATATTCATAAAAAGATCGTATTGAACGAAAGAGGTTTTGTATAATAAGAATGCACCATGAAGAAAAAGGAGGATACACAGAATGACAAAACTAGATCAAACATTAACTATGCTGAAAGACCTAACGGATGCAAAAGGGATTCCAGGAAATGAACGTGATGTAAAAAAAGTCATGCAGTCATACATAGAAACATATGCGGATGAAGTCTCTACAGACCGCCTTGGTAGCATAATTGCTAAGAAGGAAGGAAATGCAAATGGGCCTAAAGTGATGCTTGCTGGTCACTTAGATGAAGTAGGATTCATGGTGACAAAAATCGATGACAAAGGCTATATTCGTTTTCAAACGGTCGGTGGCTGGTGGTCTCAAGTGATGTTGGCGCAGCGTGTCACCATTGTGACGAAAAAAGGAGACATTACAGGTGTGATTGGTTCTAAACCGCCACATGTCTTATCACCAGAAGCACGAAAGAAATCAATCGAAATCACAGATATGTTCATTGATATTGGAGCTTCGAGCAAAGAACAGGCAATGGAATGGGGCGTCCTCCCTGGAGATCAAATCGTACCTTACTTTGAGTTTACGGTAATGAATGACGAAAAAATGCTTCTTGCAAAAGCCTGGGACAACCGTATCGGCTGTGCAGTAGCGATTGATGTCATGAAGAATTTAAAGGATACTCAGCATGAAAATATTGCATACAGTGTAGCAACTGTCCAAGAGGAAGTTGGCTTGCGCGGAGCTAAAACAGCTGCAGCTACCATCCAGCCTGATATTGGATTTGCTATTGATGTTGGAGTAGCAGGTGATACACCAGGTATTACTGAAAAAGAAGCAACAAGCAAACTTGGCAAAGGACCAACGATTGTTGTGTTCGACGCTTCCATGGTTTCTCATAAAGGGCTTCGCGATTTTGTTGTCCAAACTGCAGATGAATTAAACATTCCTTATCAATATGATTCCATGCCAGGTGGAGGAACAGATGCTGGAGGTATTCACTTAACAGGTCATGGCGTTCCATCACTATCCATCGGGATTCCAAGCAGATATATTCATACCCATGCAGCCATGATTCATCGAGATGATTATGAAAATGCGGTGAAGCTTTTAACAGAAGTCATCAAAAGACTTGATCAAAAAACGGTCGAACAAATTACGTACGGTTCTTAATGATAAAACCTTTCCTCAGTATGGGGAAAGGTTTTTTAATTGCGTTGAATTTCCCAGGAAATGAACTTTGGAATGTAAGTTGTGTCAAAAGAACTGTTTTCAGTAAATGAAGTGATATTTTTCTAGTGAGGAAGGCACATGTGATCTATCTTGTATTTATGTAAGATGAAATCAATAAAAAGGACAGAGCCAATTGAGGCTCTGTCAAAAGAGAGTTTATGGAAGTAGGTGAAGCTTATTTTAGATTAAATCAATTATTCCTATTTGTCAACTAGGTTTTAAAAGAAAGAAAAATCACTCAATTTATGTTATATTTGTAACAAATTGTTTATACAAAGGGGATGGTTAAATGAATGCGGTTTCAATTGTGATAGGATCGATGTGTATTTTAGCGATTGCCTATCGCCTCTATGGCACGTTTATGATGGTGAAGGTACTAAAGGTCACAGATGATCATCCTACACCGGCTCATGCACTCGAGGATGGGAAAGATTATGTGCCAACAAACAAATGGGTCACATTTGGGCATCACTTTGCTGCAATTGCCGCTGCTGGTCCATTAGTTGGTCCGATTTTAGCCGCACAATTTGGGTATTTACCTGGTCTCCTTTGGCTCTTAATTGGAGCGGTGATTGGCGGAGCTGTTCATGATCTTGTGGTCTTGTTTGCTTCGATGCGAAAAAAGGGGAAATCACTATCCGAGGTAGCGAAAGAGGAGCTTGGTCCTGTTGCAGGATTTTGCACAGGGCTCGCCATGTTATTTATTATTACAATTACAATGGCAGGACTGTCCATGGTTGTGCTTCATGCTTTAGAACGAAATCCTTGGGGAACCTTTGCAGTTGGTATTACCATTCCAATAGCGATGGGAGTCGGCCTTTATTATAAAAAGACAGGCAATTTAAAGCTGGCGACATCTGCGGGATTCATATTACTGATGTTGGGGGTATTCCTTGGACCGAATATTCAAGGAACAGCACTTGGAGATTTGTTAACACTTGATACAAAAACGCTTGCTCTTGCCCTGCCAATCTATGCGTTCTTTGCTGCGGCCCTGCCGGTTTGGTTGCTTTTGGCACCAAGAGACTATTTAAGCAGTTTTATGAAAATTGGTGTTTTCATCGCGCTGATTGCGGGAATCTTTGTGGTTAATCCAACCATCCAATTTCCGGCGTTTACGGAGTTTGTAAATGGAGGAGGGCCTGTCTTAGCTGGACCTGTATGGCCTTTTATTTCGATTACCATTGCTTGTGGTGCGATTTCTGGTTTTCATGCATTTGTTGGCTCTGGCACAACGCCAAAAATGCTAGATCGTTGGAGTGATATGAAGCCGGTGGCGTTTGGCGCGATGCTCGTAGAATGTTTAGTGGGAATCATGGCGTTAATTGCCGCTACTGCGCTTCATCCGGGAGATTATTTTGCAATTAATAGTACACCTGAAGTGTTCCGTACGCTTGGTATGAGTGTCGAGAATCTTCCTCAACTAAGCAAAGAAATCGGTCTTGACTTAGAAGGAAGAACAGGTGGAGCTGTTACATTAGCTGTAGGGATGGCGTACATCTTTACGGGTATTCCGTTCTTTAGTCATTTGGCCTCTTATTTCTTCCAATTCGTGATTATGTTTGAAGCCGTCTTTATTTTAACGGCGATTGACGCAGGAACCCGTGTCGCGCGATATTTGATCCAAGACTTCTTTGGAGAAGCATATAAACCGCTGAAACGAAATGACTGGGTACCAGGGTCAGTCTTTGCAAGTGCACTTGCTTGTTTTATGTGGGGATACTTGCTTTACTCTGGAGACATTGGGTCCATTTGGGCACTCTTTGGCGTGTCAAACCAGCTAATGGCCTCGGTCGGATTAATCATTGGGGCGACGGTTGTGTTAAAAATTGCGGATAAAAGACGGTATATGTTGACTTGTTTAATTCCACTTGCTTACTTATATGTGACGGTGAATTATGCGGGTTATTGGATGGTTGCGAATGTCTATCTCAATCCTGAAGCATCTGGCTACAGTGTACTGAACGCCGTGCTTTCGATGATTATGCTGATTTTAGGTTTTGTCATTATCGTGTTCGCTATTAAAAAATGGATCGAGATTTGGCGCGATCCAGCTCTTCGAATGGAGACACCAATCACTGGCTAAATGAACAAAGCCGGCTTGCTCATAGATAAGCAAACCGGCTTCTTGTTATTGCTGATGCTCAGGCTTTAAGCCCTGCTCCAATGTTTCAAGAATTTCATTTTTTTCATCTTCTGATGCCTCTTGCCATAACACCTCAAACAAAACGCCAAGACCTGGCAGCATTTTTTCCTCGCCACTTTGAATCGCATCTAAAATCGTATGCTCAAGCTGCTCTTGATTATGGCCAGTGATGTTTTGAATGACTGCGCCTCTTAAATTAAAATCCATTGCCCACACTCCTTTTTTGATGGTGATAGCCCTATTCTGTCTCAAAGACAGGTTTATTATGTAGTGTGCTTGAGATATAATAAATTCATGATATTTAAAGGAGTTAAAGTCGCTTGAAATATATAGAATCAGCTAAAAACGCACACATTAAACAATGGAAAAAGCTCCATACAAAAAAAGAACGAACGAAAACAGGGCTGTTCCTTGTTGAAGGAAAACACTTAGTAGAAGAAGCATTAAAGAGCGGGGTTGTGAAAGAGTTAATGATCACAACACCTGACATGCTCCCTGCTGACATCGAGCCTGACATTGAGCTGTATGAATTAAGTGAAGAGGCTTTTACTGCGATGACGGAAACGGAAACACCTCAGCAAATCGCAGCGGTTTGTACAATTCCTGTATTTGAGGAGAAAAAGTATGAACGAATGCTTCTGTTAGATGCAGTGCAGGATCCGGGGAATTTAGGCACACTCATTCGGACAGCAGATGCAGCGGGGCTTGATGCTGTGATTCTAGGGGATGGAACCGTTGATGCGTTTAACGGAAAAACGCTCCGTTCAGCACAAGGGTCTCATTTTCACCTGCCTATCTTAAAACAAACGCTACAACAGACAATTCCAGCATTAAAGGCGCAAGGTATACCTGTATATGGCACTGCTTTAAAAAATGCGAAAGAGTATAAACACATAGCATCAGAAGGTCCATTTGCGTTAATTGTAGGCAACGAGGGAGCAGGTATTGATCCAGAGATTCTTCAAATCACAGATCAAAATTTATATGTACCGATGTACGGACAAGCGGAATCATTAAATGTGGCTGTGGCAGCAGCGGTTCTTGTCTATCATTTGCGCGGATAGTGTTGCATCACGTCCTATTTTTCACTATAATGAAACTAATATTTAAAAACCATGATAGAGGAAGATTGTTTCACGGAGCGTCCTATTAGGGAGAATGCATCGTAGACTGAAAGTGCATTTAAGGAATGCTGAAACAGGAATTCACCTCTGGAGTTGTCACCGGGACCGCAGGTTTTGCGTAAAGGTGGACCGGATTCGTTTGATTCCGTTATGTCAATGAAGCTTATTCGCACATATATTTGTGCTTAACAAGGGTGGTACCGCGACCACAACTCGTCCCTTCTTTTTTGGAGGGGCGGGTTTTTTTATTGTCTTCAAACAATCAAACACCCGTTTATTCAGACGGTTTTGTATATTAAAAGGAGGATGACACTCATGCAAGAAACGTTAAAACAGCTTGAAACAGAAGCGATAGCGAAGGTAGAAGCAGCCAGCTCGCTCAAAGAAGTCAATGACATTCGTGTTCAATATTTAGGGAAAAAAGGTCCGATTACAGAAGTGCTGCGCGGAATGGGCAAGCTTTCCGCTGAAGAAAGACCAAAAATGGGCGCACTTGCAAATGAAGTGAGAGAGCAGATTGCTGGTGCCATTGCTGAAAAAAATGAGCAGCTAGAAGCAGAAGAAGTGAAAAAGAAACTGGCTTCTCAAACCATTGATGTCACATTACCAGCAAGTCCGATCAAAATCGGGGCAAGACATCCATTAACGATTGTCGTAGAAGATATTGAAGATTTATTTATCGGCATGGGCTATACCGTTGAAGAGGGCCCTGAGGTGGAAACAGATTACTATAACTTTGAAGCGCTCAATCTTCCAAAAGAACATCCGGCACGTGATATGCAGGACAGCTTCTATATTACTGAAGACACACTCATGAGAACACAAACATCACCCGTTCAAGCACGTACACTTGAGAAATATAAAGGCCAAGGCCCTGTGAAAATCATCTGCCCTGGTAAGGTATATAGACGTGACAGCGATGATGCCACTCACTCCCATCAATTCATGCAAATTGAAGGACTTGTGGTCGATCACAATATTAGCATGAGTGACCTCAAAGGGACGCTTGAGACAGTCGCAAGAAAAATGTTTGGTGAGGATCGTGAAATTAGACTGCGCCCAAGCTTTTTCCCATTCACAGAACCTTCCGTTGAAGTTGATGTGTCATGCTTTAAATGCGGCGGGAAAGGCTGTTCCGTATGTAAAGGAACAGGCTGGATTGAAATTTTAGGTGCAGGAATGGTTCACCCGAATGTATTGAAAATGAGCGAATTTGATCCAGATACTTATCAAGGCTTTGCTTTTGGAATGGGTGTTGAACGTATTGCGATGCTGAAATACGGCATAGATGACATTCGTCATTTCTACACAAATGATATTAGATTCACGAAGCAATTTAAGCAGGACTAAGAGGAGGAAATCAACATGTTTGTTTCATATAAATGGTTAGAGGACTATGTCGATTTAGAAGGCATTCAGCCGGATGAATTAGCAGAGAAAATCACAAGAAGCGGAATTGAAGTGGAAGCCGTTGAGTATAAAGGCGAAGGCATCAAAGGTGTTGTCGTTGGACACGTCATTGAACGTGAACAGCATCCGAATGCGGATAAATTAAACAAATGTCTTGTTGATATCGGCGAAGACGCACCGGTGCAAATTATATGCGGGGCTCCAAATGTGGATAAAGGACAGCATGTGGCTGTCGCAACGGTTGGTGCAGTCCTTCCTGGAAACTTTAAAATTAAAAAAGCAAAACTGCGCGGTGAAGAGTCTCATGGCATGATTTGTTCTCTGCAAGAATTAGGCGTAGAGAGTAAGCTCGTACCAAAAGAATATGCAGAAGGTATCTTTGTTTTCCCGAATGACGTGAAACCAGGAGATGATGCCCTTCAAGCGCTTCAATTAGATGACGCGGTACTTGAGCTTGGCTTAACACCAAACCGTGCTGATGCCCTTAATATGCTAGGAGTGGCTTATGAGGTTGCCGCCATTTTAGGGAGAGACATCAAGCTTCCTGATACAGCGCATGACACTTCTTCTGAAAAAGCAGCAGACTATATTTCTGTTAAAATTGAGGATCAAGAAGCGAATCCACTTTATGCAGCGAAGATCATTAAAAATGTAAAGATTGGACCAGCACCACTTTGGATGCAAACAAGATTGATGAATGCAGGTATCCGCCCAATTAACAACGTCGTGGATATTACGAATTTTGTCTTACTTGAATACGGTCAACCACTACATGCCTTTGATTATGACCGGTTTGGTTCAAAGCAGGTGGTTGTACGAAAAGCGGCTGAAAATGAAATGATTCAAACTCTGGATGAACAAGAACGTACATTGTCTTCGAAGCATCTTGTCATTACAAATGGCACAAAAGCGCATGCTGTTGCAGGCGTCATGGGCGGTTTTGAATCAGAGGTGCGTGATGAGACGACAACGATTCTTTTAGAAGCGGCATATTTCAACGGTCAAACCGTCCGTCAAGCATCTAGAGATTTAGGGCTTCGCAGTGAATCAAGCACAAGATTTGAAAAAGGGCTCGATCCGCAGCGGACGAAATCAGCAGCCGAAAGAGCAGCGCAATTGATCAGCACCTATGCAGGCGGTGAAGTGCTAAGTGGTACAGTTGAGGAAAACCACCTTGAAACAAGTATGAATGTCATCCACGTATCAACTGAGCGTGTGAACAAGGTGCTTGGTATGAGCATTTCAAAAGAAGATATGATTCAGATTTTCAACAAACTAGGCTTTACTGTGGGCGAATCAAATGATGTGCTTGTCGTAACGGTTCCTTCCCGCAGAATGGATATTACGATTGAAGAAGACCTCATTGAAGAAGTCGCGAGATTGTACGGCTACGACAATATTCCATCTACACTCCCTGCGACAGCTGGTACCGTTGGTGGTCTTACGCCATACCAAGTGAAGCGCAGAAAGGTGAGACGTTTCTTAGAGGGCGCAGGGCTTTCTCAAGCGATTACGTATTCATTAACGAATCAGCATAAGTCCACAGCCTTTGCTTTAAATCCAGCTTATCAAACAAGACTTTCCTTGCCGATGAGTGAGGAACGAAGTGTGCTGAGACAAAGCCTTCTGCCAAACTTACTTGATTCTGTCGCATATAACTTAGCAAGACAAGCTGATTCTTTTGCCTTTTACGAAACAGGTTCTGTTTTCTTAGCGGAAACGGAAGGCGCAAAACCAGTAGAGAAAGAGCATGTGGCAGGTGCGTTAACAGGTCTTTGGCATAAAAATCTTTGGCAGGGCGAGAAAAAAGCTGTCGATTTTTATGTTGCGAAGGGTATTGCAGAAGGGCTGTTTGAAAAGCTTGGTGTATCAGAAGAGATCACGTATGTTCAAGCAGAGCGTGAGGGCCTTCACCCAGGACGTACAGCCGATGTTCATTTAAATGGAAAAGTGATTGGCTTTGTAGCTGCACTTCATCCAGTAGTGGAAAAGGAATTAGATTTAAAAGAAACGTATGTATTTGAATTTGATTTAACAGATGTGATGACGTCTGAAGCAGAGGATATGAAATATACGGCAATTCCAAGATTCCCAGCAGTGACAAGAGACATCGCACTTGTCGTCGATCAGCATATTTCAAGCGGACAGCTGGAGCAAGTCATTTATGAAGCTGGCGGCCAATTGCTCACAGACCTTTCCGTCTTTGATGTGTATGAGGGGGAGCATATGGAAGAAGGCAAGAAATCTGTTGCATTCTCTCTGCAATATTTAAACCCAGAACAAACGTTGACCGAGGAAGAAGTCACGGCTGTTCATACAAACGTATTGAAAGCATTAGAAGATACGTATCAAGCCGTCTTGCGCGGATAATCAAAAGAGCTATCGCTTTATGGGCGATAGCTCTTAGCGTGTAGACAAACCCTCGCATTCGTTGTCAGTCCCGCGCGCTGGTACTCACGAATGTCAAATTCGCTCTGTGCCAGTGCTCGTCCTTCCTAGGGCTGCAAAGGTTTTCTATCACGCTGAAAAGAAGACAAAGGGCTAAAATCAAGTTCATTTTAGCCCTTTGTCAACAATCTGAGAGCTATCGCTTTATGGGCGATAGCTCTTTTTTGATTATAACCATTTTTTCGCTTTTTGGGTGTTGGCAAAATGAAGTTTTGTAAATTGGCGTAAAGCCTCTTCGCCGTGCTGTTTCATCAGCTTTGCTGCCGCTTTGTCAACATGCGGACCGGCCCCTTTTGGAATGTCAAAGCCCGCTGCTTTTGATAATTTATCCATTTCAATTAAAAAAGCATATCTTGCAATAATAGAAGCTGCAGCAACTGATAAGTGAATGCCTTCTGCTTTCGTACTAAAATATGTACGCTCCCGAATGATCTTTTTCCCCGCAAGGTGCCTGAAATAAATGCCTGGTTCGGCAAATTGGTCAATGAGAATGGCTTCTGGTTTCTTGCCATCCAGTTTTTCTAGCACGGAGGTGATGACTTGGTTATGAAGCAGTGCCTTCATTTTCCCTTGGCTCATGCCCTTTTCCTGCATCGCATTGTATTTTTCATTCCGAAGCACGAGAAGGCTGAACGGGATGGTTTTGATCAAGTCTTTGGCAATGTTGATAATCTGCGGATCTTTGAGTCCTTTTGAGTCTTTCACCCCGAGCTCTTTCATGAGAGCAAGCTGACTGGAATCAACATAAGCCGCACAGACCGTAATGGGTCCAAAATAATCGCCAGTACCGACCTCATCTGAGCCAATAACCGACATGGAAGCGATGCCGGGTGGTGGGCTGTACGGTGTGATGGATGGTGTTTTTTTGCTTTTTGTTTCAGCTGCTTGTAAATGGTTGAACTGACTTGCTTCAGCTTCTGCCTTTTGTCCTTGGAACAGTACTTTTCCAGATTTGTAGGCTGTAATCGTACAGCCGGGAACCTTTGCTTGAAAAAGAGCGCCTGGTGGCAAAGTGTCAGTTAAATGCTGAGCGTACACGCTCTTCATTTTTTTCATGTCTTCTGATGTTGCTTTTAAGACGGATTGGGGCACAGTGGATAACTCCTTTTTACCTTGATATCATTGATTTCTAAAGTGTACCATAACAGGGAAGGGCTCGTCTTTCCATTCAATGTCTAAACATGTTATGATAGAGACTAGGATTCTCGTGGAATGGAGGAGAAACGTTGTCTGACGGCGGTAAAACGAAAACAACAGTTGAGATTTACGGACAGTCCTATACGATCATCGGTCAAGAAACGAAGATGCATATGCGACATGTTGCTTCAATTGTTGATGATAAAATGAGAGAAATCAATGAAAAAAATCCATACCTTGATATAAACAAATTAGCTGTACTGACAGCAGTCAATGTCGTCCACGACTACTTGAAATTAAAAGAGCAATACGAAAAACTAGAGCTTCATCTAAAAGAAAAGGAATGAAATTACCGTGATCGATATCATCATTTTGTTTTTGCTTCTTATGGGAACGCTTGTCGGTCTAAAACGCGGGTTTATTCTTCAATTTATTAAATTGATTAGCTTTGTTGTTTCTATTTTAGTGGCTTCTATGTTTTATCAGTCACTTGCACCACAGCTTACGTGGATTCCAGCACCTAATTTTAGCGGCGGTCAAGCGCAGCTTGCTTTCTTTAGTGGGAATCTAGAAACAGCTTATTATAATACCATTGCGTTTATCATTCTGTTTATCTTGACCAAAATCCTGCTCGCTATCATCGGCGGATTGCTCACAACCATTGCAAGTATCCCTGTGATTAAACAGGTCAACAAACTGCTTGGCGCTGTTTTAGGATTTCTTGAAACCTATCTATTTGTGTTTATTCTATTGTTTGTGGCTGCATTACTTCCAGTCGATGCGCTTCAAACCATGATGAGCAAATCAATGTTAGCAGATGCGATCGTAAGCAACACCCCTTACTTGTCCGGTCTTGTCAAAGACCTCTGGTCGACGTATGGAGTTTAAGAACTTCTCCTTTCCTGGAGAAGTTCTTTCTCATTCCATGACAGAAAGTTGTCGGATGAAGGGAAAGTTTGTATATTTATATAGGAAGATGCCAAAGCGGCTGGAGGATGAGAGATGAATAAAAAAGATATTATCAAACTTCTTGAAACAATTGCAGTCTATATGGAGCTAAAAGGAGATAATCCTTTTAAAATTTCTGCCTTTCGTAAAGCAGCTGCGGCACTAGAACAAGATGACCGCAGTCTTTCTCAAATAGATGACCTATTAGCATTACCCGGCATTGGAAAAGGAACCTTTGCTGTGATCACAGAGTATATCGAAAAAGGACAGTCTGAAACACTCGAACAATTAAAAAAAGAAGTGCCTGAAGGACTTGTCCCGCTCTTAAAATTGCAAGGACTCGGCGGGAAGAAGATTGCTAAGCTCTACCAAGAGCTTGGTGTTCACGATGCACAGTCTTTAAAAGAAGCATGTGAAGCGGAAAAAGTACAAACGCTTGCTGGGTTTGGCAAAAAAACAGAAGAAAAGATTCTTGCCGCTCTTGAGGAGGCAGGAAAGCAGCCAGAACGACTACCAATTGGCTTTGCATTAGATGTGGCAGAGCGAATTGATCATGCACTGGAACAGATGGAGGGAATCATCCGTTTTTCAAGAGCGGGTAGTTTAAGACGTGCGCGTGAAACGGTCAAAGATTTAGATTACATCATTGCGACTGACAACCCTGAACAAGTGAGGAAGCAGCTTGTTGCTCTTGATGATGTCAAAGATGTCATTGCGAGCGGTGATACGAAGGTATCGGTCATTCTTGCACTTGATTTTGAAATCAGTGTAGATTTCCGGCTTGTGACAACAGACCAATTTGCAACAACGCTGCACCATTTCACTGGCTCAAAAGATCATAACATTCGTATGCGACAACTTGCGAAGGAGCGCGGTGAGCGTATTAGTGAATATGGGGTTGAAACGATCGAAACTGGGGATGTGAAAACATTTGAAGACGAAAGCGCTTTTTATGCACATTTCCAACTTCCGCTCATTCCGCCAGAAATTCGTGAAACCGGAGCAGAGATTGATACGTATAAAGAAAGTATGCAATTTGTAGAACGAAAAGATATCAAAGGCGATCTTCATATGCACTCGACATGGAGTGATGGCGCTTTTTCTATTCGCGAAATGGCAGAGGCATGTATCGCAAAAGGCTATGAATACATGGCGATCACAGACCACTCACAATATTTAAAAGTAGCAAACGGTTTAACAAAAGAACGTTTGCGTTTGCAAGCAAAAGAAATTGACAAGCTGAATCAAGAATTCGAGCATTTTTACATTTTCAAAGGGGTCGAAATGGACATTCTGCCGGATGGATCGTTAGATTATGATGATGACTTTCTAGCAGACATGGATTTTGTCATTGCGTCTATTCATTCTAGCTTCTCTCAGCCGGAGGAAGTCATTATGGAGCGCCTAGAAAATGCCTTGAATAATCAGCATGTGGATTTAATTGCCCATCCAACAGGCCGTTTGATTGGTAGACGAGATGGCTATGCCTTAAATATTGATCAGCTAATAGAGCTTGCGAAGAAAACGGGCACTGCACTGGAACTCAACAGCAACCCGTCAAGACTTGATTTAAAAACAGAGCATTTAATGAAAGCAAATGAAGCGGGTGTGAACATCATGATCAACACAGATGCGCACAACATCGCCATGCTCGATCATATGGAAGTCGGTGTCACAGCTGCAAGAAAGGGCTGGACACCAAAAGCAAATGTCGTGAATACATTTTCTCTCGATGAGATGAAAAAGTTTTTAACGCGTGACAGGTAGTCGTTAGGAGGCTGGACCATGCTGCAACAAAAAGTGTTAGCATCATTAGAATTTCATAAAGTAAAAGAAAAAGTCATGTCCTATACTGCATCGACTTTAGGGAAAGAAAAAGCGCAGGACTTAATACCACTCACAGATATCGAGAGCATTCAGCATCTGCTAGAAGAGGTAGCAGAAGCGCAAGATGTGATTCGTTTAAAAGGATCTGCGCCGTTTGGCGGGTTAACGGATATTAGACGAGGAGTCAAACGAGCAGAAATAGGCAGTATATTAAGCCCTGCTGAGCTGATGGAAATTGCGGCGCTGTTATATACCACAAAAAACATGAAGCACTTTCTCGCCTCTATGTATGAGGACGGAGTAGAGATACCGCGTCTTCATACATATGCAGAATCGCTGATTTTACTGCCAGACGTGAGAAAAGAAATCGAAAGCTGTATTGGTGATAATGGAGAAGTGCTTGATCACGCAACGCCAGCCCTCCGCACCATACGAACGCAGTTACGATCACTAGAATCAAAAGTACGAGATAAATTAGAATCAATGATTCGTTCACAATCTGCCTCGAAAATGCTGTCAGACACCATTGTGACTATTCGTAATGATCGGTTTGTCATTCCCGTAAAACAAGAGTACCGCTCGAATTATGGGGGGATTGTTCACGATCAATCTTCTTCAGGCGCAACTCTTTTTATTGAGCCGCAGGTGGTCGTAGATTTAAATAACACCTTGCAGCAAACTCGCCTAAAAGAAAAGCAAGAGATTGAAAAGATTTTGCAAATGCTGACAGCGAGTGTGTCAGAGCACATTGATGAATTGCTTCATAATGTGAATGAACTTCAGACATTAGATTTTATTTTCGCCAAAGCCAAATATGCAAAAGCAGAAAAAGCCACAAAACCTACTGTGAATAACCAAGGGGAGATTTATTTAAAACGGGCAAGACATCCCCTATTGCCCCGAGATCAGGTTGTGGCAAATGATATTGAGCTAGGCAAAGATTTTTCTACGATCGTCATCACAGGTCCAAATACAGGCGGTAAGACCGTCACTTTAAAAACACTTGGACTTCTTACGCTGATGACGCAGGCAGGTCTTCATATTCCAGTCGAAGAAGGATCAGAAGTGGCTGTATTCGATCAAGTCTTTGCTGATATTGGAGACGAGCAGTCTATTGAACAGAGCTTGAGTACATTCTCATCTCATATGGTCAATATTGTGGATATTTTAAAGCATTTGACGTCTAATTCACTTGTGTTATTTGATGAATTAGGTGCGGGGACAGATCCTGCTGAAGGTGCAGCACTTGCGATGAGCATCTTAGATGAAGTTCATCAAACAAATGCGCGCGTCATCGCAACGACTCACTATCCTGAGCTGAAGGCATACGGATATAACCGAGAAGGCGTCACAAATGCGAGTGTAGAGTTTGATATTGAAACCTTATCCCCTACATATCGCTTGCTCATTGGGGTGCCGGGACGAAGTAATGCATTTGAAATTTCCAAGCGTCTAGGACTGCCTCATCATTTAATTGACCGTGCAAAAGCAGATATGCATGCGGAACATAATGAAGTCGATCAGATGATTGCTTCATTAGAAGACAGCAAAAAACAAGCAGAAGAAGAACTGCATGAGACGGAATTCTATAGAAAAGAAGCAGAGAAGCTCCATAAAGAATTGCAAAAACAAATCCTTGAATGGAATGAACAAAAGGACAAACTGCTTGAAGAAGCCGAACAAAAAGCGGCAGAAAAAATTGAACAAGCAACAAAAGAAGCAGAAGAGATTATTCAAGAGCTTCGGTCCATTAAAAGTGAGCATCGCTCGTTCAAAGAACATGAACTCATTGATGCGAGGAAGCGTCTTGAAGAAGCTGTCCCTGAGTTTGACCGTAAGAAAAAACCAGAGCCAGTGAAAAAAGCAGCAAGACAGCTAAAACCAGGCGATGAAGTCAAAGTGCTGACGTTTGGCCAAAAAGGAACGCTCATCGAACAAACGGGTAACAAAGAATGGAGTGTCCAAATGGGCATTCTGAAAATGAAAGTAAAAGAAAAAGATATGGAATTTATCAAATCAGCACCGGAATTTAAACAAGAGAAAGCCATCACGGCGGTCAAAGGAAAAGACTATCATGTATCACTTGAGCTTGATTTAAGAGGAGAGCGTTATGAGAATGCCTTAAGCAGAGTCGAGAAATACTTAGATGATGCCGTCTTAGCTGGCTATCCGCGTGTGTCGATCATTCACGGTAAAGGCACTGGCGCCTTGAGAAAAGGGGTCCAGGAATTATTAAAGCAGCACCGTAGTGTAAAAAATGCTCGTTTTGGAGAACAAGGCGAGGGAGGATCAGGCGTCACCATCGTCGAATTAAAGTAAAAAGGAGAAAACGCATGAAAGCCTTTTGGGAAAATGAACTTGTGGAAATTGCCGCCTATTACAGCGTGGCCGTCCTATGTCTTGTCTTATTTCTTACCATATTTGAACTCGTGACCTCCTATAAAAACTGGGAAGAGATTCAGCGGGGGAACTTAGCTGTTGCTATGGCAACCGGCGGGAAGATTTTTGGGATTGCCAATGTCTTTCAGCATTCCATCGCTCAGCACAACTCCCTTCTTCAAATGATCGGATGGGGCGTATACGGCTTTGTGATGCTGCTTGTCAGCTATTTCATTTTTGAATTTTTAACACCACGATTTAAAGTAGACAAAGAGATTGAGAATGATAATAGAGCGGTCGGGTTTATTTCACTCATTATTTCTGTTGGGCTGTCTTATGTAGTAGCAGCCGGCATTTAAGGAGACGACATGGAAAAACTAGCCAAAGTATTAATTGTAGTTGCCTGCACTTTTGCGGTTATTGGTGCCGTTTACATGTTCCTGTAAAATGAAGAATACATTCTAGAAAGCTGTCAGGGAAAACCTTGACAGCTTTTCACTCATCAAAGGCGGCGAATCAGAATGAATCAAATCTTGCAAAAAGACGAACTCATAAAGCGCATTGACAGTTGTCTCAAAAAGACATCTCTTCCCCAAGACATATATGAACCGTATGTTGCGCGTCCTTTTCAAACGACTGGTTTTTTTGATGATTTGAGTCCATATATCGACATTGATCCATCCGGCTATATTCTTATTCAATATGAACGAGGGATTAAAGTGCTTCATAAAAGAACAAAAGAGGCGGATGAAGTCGTATATTGGATTTTAGAAGACACCATCTTTCTAACTGTGTATCTAGACATGATGAGACAATATCAAGTGGACAACATCCAAACACATTTACCTAATGACCCTAGTATCCATAAACAGATTGTGGAGAGAGTCCATGAGTCATTTCGTGCGATCGGTGGATTATACGAAAAGTGGCATCATGAAGGGAAAAGAGCCTCTATAGAAACACCGGCGAAAAAATGAAGATGTGCCATAGAACGAGCTCGATTTGAAAAAAGCAAACTGCCATAAGGAAAAGTTTGCTATAATAAAATAGTACGAAAGTTCAGGAAGGAGGGTTTTTATGCAGTCAGATAAACGATGGCTTCTGCATTACCCGAATCAAATTCCCCACGAACTCACCATCCCAAATGAAACATTGCAATCTTACTTATTCAGCTCCGCAGAGGCAGCACCTGAGCATACAGCCATTCATTTTTTAGGAAAAAACATCACCTACCAGCAGTTACAAGAAGATGCGCTGAAATTAGCCAGTCACTTGATTGACATCGGTGTCAAAAAAGGCGACAGAGTAGCGATTATGCTGCCAAACTGCCCGCAATCGGTGATTTCTTATTATGCGGTTTTAATAGCAGGCGGCATTGTCGTTCAAACCAATCCGCTTTATACGGAGAAAGAACTGGAATATCAAATGGAGGACAGCGGCTCTAAGGTGCTGATCACTCTCGATCTACTGTATCCAAAGGCCTATAAAATGAAAGCGCTGACAAGTATGGAACATTTGATCATCACAAAATTACAAGATTACTTGCCATTTCCGAAAAACATATTGTTTCCGATTGTCCAGCGAAGGAAAAACAACATGGTCATCCAAGTGGAGAAGAGTGATTCCATTCATCATTTCTCACAGATCATGAAAGAGTCGTCAGGAGAACAGATTCCGCAAATATCCTTTCAACCGAAAGAGGATGTCGCAGTTTTGCAATATACAGGCGGAACGACCGGTTTACCAAAAGGAGTCATGCTCACACACGAAAATATAGTAGCCAATACAGAAATGTGTGCATCCTGGATGTATAAAACGAACCGTGGAAAAGAACGGATTCTAGGGATCATTCCGTTCTTTCATGTATACGGCATGACGACCGTGCTAAACCTTGCAGTCAAAGAAGGTCATCAAATGATTCTTCTTCCGCGTTTTGATGCAGCGGATGCCTTGAAGACTATTGAAAAACAGAAACCGACGCTGTTCCCAGGAGCACCAACGATGTATATTGCCCTGCTTCATCATCCGAATATTGAGAAGTATGACCTATCATCCATCACGGCATGCTTAAGCGGATCGGCCGCTCTTCCTGTTGAAGTCAAACAGAGTTTTGAAAAACTAACAGGAGGAAGGCTGGTGGAGGGATATGGACTTTCAGAAACTTCTCCTGTCACTCATGCCAATTTCTTATGGGGAGCGAACAAAATAGGAAGTATCGGGTGCCCTTGGCCGAATACGGATGCCGGTATTTATTGTGAAGAAACGGGTGGACTCAAAGCGCCATATGAGCATGGAGAGATTATCGTCAAAGGTCCTCAAATCATGAAAGGGTACTGGAATCAGCCGGATGAGACAGCGGCAGTGTTAAGAGACGGCTGGTTTTTCACAGGAGACATTGGGTATATGGATGAGGATGGTTTTTTCTATATCGTAGACCGGAAAAAAGATGTCATCATCGCGAGCGGCTATAATATTTACCCAAGAGAGGTTGAAGAAGCCCTTTATGAGCATGAGCTTGTACAAGAAGTGGTTGTGGCGGGTATTCCAGATCCGTATAGAGGGGAAACAGTAAAAGCCTTTGTTGTCCCGAAAAAGGATGCCTATGTAACAGAGGATGAACTGGATCGTTTTGTTAGAACAAGAATTGCCTCATTTAAAGTGCCGCGTGTCTACGAATTTAAGGAATCACTGCCTAAAACGGCTGTAGGGAAAATCTTGCGCAGAGTGTTAATTGAAGAAGAAAAAAGAAAGCAATCATCTTCAACAGAAGAACCAGTCGATCAATGAGAGAATGAACCAGCATCATCCGGTCAAGCGGCCGGATGATTTGAATTGTACGTGTCTGCTCTGGTATGCTAAAGGTTGAAAAGAAAGAAGAACATCACTTGACAAATCACTCGTTTCTTTTTAACATAAAGTTATGAATGAATGCTCATTCAATTTAGAAAGGGACGAAGCACATTGAAGCAGAAAAGACCGAAGTACATGCAAATTATTGATGCAGCCGTTGTGGTGATTGCAGAGAACGGCTACCATCAATCACAAGTTTCAAAGATTGCCAAACAAGCAGGAGTAGCAGACGGAACCATTTATCTCTATTTCAAAAACAAAGAGGATATTCTGATCTCGTTGTTTAAAGAAAAAATGGGACAATTCATCGAACGGATGGAAAACGATATTCAAAAGAAACCGTCTGCGAAAGAAAAGCTTCTTCTCCTCATTCGAGAACACTTTCGCCTGCTATCGCAAGACCATCATTTGGCCCTTGTGACACAGCTTGAACTCAGGCAGTCAAACCTTGAACTGCGCCAAAAAATCAATGAGGTGCTGAAAGGGTATTTAAATATGCTAGACTCCATTTTAACCGAGGGAAAGAAGACAGGAGAATTTAGACAAAATCTAGATGTCCGCTTAGCGAGACAAATGGTATTTGGGACGATTGATGAAACCGCTACAACATGGGTCATGAATGATCAAAAGTATGACCTGCCAGCACTCGCAGAAAGTGTACATGATCTTCTCTTAAACGGAATACATCAATCTTAAAGACAATTGAAAAAGGATGATTGACATGGAAAAAATACTTAGCTTACACCAAGACGAACAGACAGCACTCATCACGATTCAACACCCGCCTGCAAATGCCTTATCCTCTCAGCTTCTCACTGAACTCAACGACATGTTTGATCAGCTTGAACAAAACAGTGAAGTGAGAGCTATTGTCATTCATGGAGAAGGTAGATTTTTCTCAGCAGGTGCTGATATTAAAGAATTTACGACCTTGCAGGAAGAATCTGATTATGCCAGCCTTGCAGACAGAGGACAGCAAGTGTTTGAACGAATTGAACAATGTCCAAAACCGGTGATTGCTTCCATTCACGGGGCAGCATTAGGCGGCGGGCTTGAGCTGGCGATGTCGTGTGATATTCGAATCGCAACAAAAGATGCAAAGCTGGGACTGCCGGAATTAAATCTCGGTATTATCCCAGGATTCGGCGGAACGCAGCGCCTGCCTCGCTACGTTGGATCAGCTAAAGCACTTGAAATGATGGGAACAGCTGAGCCAATTACAGGAGAAGAAGCATTTGCCTGCGGACTTGTTTCAAAACTTGCGGAAACAGAGGAAGAAGCGCTGGAAACAGCGAAAACATTGGCGGCGAAATTTGCAGCGAAAAGCCCTAAAACGCTTGAGTATGTGCTTGAGTTATTGAATGCGACAAAAGTGTACTCATATGATGGCGGAATGAAGCTGGAAGCCAAAAAGTTTGCTGAGGTGTTCCAGTCGAATGATGCCAAAGAAGGCATCCAAGCTTTTATTGAAAAGCGTAAACCGAATTTTAAAGGGGAATAAGGGATTAGTACGACACAAGGGGGAGAAATGAATGAATATTTTTGTTTTAATGAAGCGTACGTTTGACACGGAAGAGAAAATCTCTATTCAGTCTGGTGCTATTCAAGAAGATGGGGCAGAGTTCATTATTAATCCTTATGATGAGTACGCAATTGAAGAAGCGATTCAGCTTCGGGATGAGCACGGGGGAGAAGTAACGGTCGTGACAGTTGGCAATGAAGATACGGAGAAGCAGCTTAGAACAGCACTTGCAATGGGCTGCGATCAAGCCGTTTTATTAAATGTTGAAGATGATTTGGAGGAGTGGGATCAGTTTTCCGCTTCTACGATTCTATATCACTATCTCAAGGATAAAGAAGCTTCCTTGATCTTAGCAGGGAATGTAGCGATTGACGGCGGGTCTGGACAGGTGGCCCCGCGTCTTGCTGAATTACTCGGTTTTCCATATGTCACAACCATTACAAGTATTCAAATCGACGGCGGCTCAGCTTCAATTGAGCGAGATGCAGAGGGTGATGTGGAAGTGATTTCTGCCGAGCTCCCGCTAGTGGTCACCGCGCAGCAAGGTCTCAATGAGCCTCGTTATCCATCGTTACCAGGCATCATGAAGGCAAAGAAAAAGCCTTTAGAAGAACTGGAATTAGACGATCTAGATCTAGATGAAGACGATGTGCCATTTAAAATCAAAACAATCGAACGTTTCTTACCGGAGAAAAAAGAGGGTGGCAAGGTGTTGAGCGGAGAGCTTCAGGATCAGGTCAAGGAACTGACAGACCTGCTAAGAAATGAAGCAAAAGTCATCTAAACATCCACTTTACGATATCACGAGAACAAGGGGGAGCTTATAGGATGAGTAAAAAAGTTGTTGTACTTGGAGAAAGTCGTGACGGTAAATTAAGAAATGTGACATTTGAAGCGATTGCTGCCGCTCACGAGGTGGCTGATGGCGGTGAAGTGATTGGCGTTTTAATAGGGGATCACGTCAAAGACCAAGCGGATGAACTGCTTTATTATGGAGCGGATCATGTGATGATCGTCGAGCACCCGCATCTTTCTTATTATACGTCTGATGGTTTTGCGCAGGCGCTTCAAGCAATATTAGATCAAGTCAATCCTGATGCAGTGCTCTTCGGTCATACATCAATCGGAAAAGACTTGTCACCAAAAATAGCTGCACGCCTGCAAACTGGCTTAATTTCAGATGCAATAGATGTAAGCGTTACCGGTGAACACCTTGTTTTCACTAGACCGATTTATTCAGGAAAAGCTTTTGAAAAAGTCATTTCAACAGATCGTCTGCTTTTGGCTACTATCCGTCCAAACAACGTGGCACCGCTGGAGCGTGATGCGTCACGCAGCGGAGAAGTGACGCCAGTTTCTGTCGATATTCAAAACCTAAGAACGATCGTGAAGGAAGTCATTAAAAAAACATCAGAAGGTGTAGATTTATCTGAAGCGAAGGTTATTGTCGCAGGAGGCAGGGGGGTCAAGAGCAAAGAAGGCTTTGAACCGCTGAAAGAACTTGCCCAAACACTTGGCGCAGCAGTCGGTGCCTCGCGTGGTGCATGTGACGCTGACTACTGCGATTATGCCCTGCAAATTGGTCAAACCGGTAAAGTGGTCACACCTGACCTTTACATTGCCTGCGGGATTTCAGGAGCTATTCAGCATTTAGCCGGTATGTCCAACAGTAAAGTCATTGTTGCAATCAACAAAGACCCAGAAGCTGAAATCTTCAAAATCGCTGATTACGGAATAGTTGGTGACTTATTCGAAGTCGTTCCGCTTTTAAATGAAGAGTTAAAAAAGATGAATATCCATTCTTAACGCTCATACACTCAGAATGCCTAGGTATTCTGGGTTTTTTTGTATGTTATCACGAAACAAAGGAGCGGTTTACAAGTGAATGGGACAGTAAAAGTCAATGAAGTGATTGGACGCATTTCTAAACACATCTATGGACACTTTCAAGAGCATTTAGGAAGAGGAATTTATGACGGAATTTGGGTAGGGAAAGATTCAGAGATTGATCATGTTGAAGGGATTCGTACTGATGTGCTAAAGGCCCTTCAAGCCTTACATATCCCGGTGCTGAGGTGGTCGGGGGGCTGTTTTGCAGACGAGTATCATTGGGCAAACGGCGTCGGTGATCTGAGTGAACGAAAGCCGATGGTGAATACTCATTGGGGTGGCACCGTTGAATCAAATGCGTTTGGTACACATGAATTTATGAGACTGTGTGAATTACTTGAATGTGAGCCTTATATTTGTGGAAACGTTGGAAGCGGTTCTGTTCAAGAATTAGCAGAATGGATTGAATATATCACATTTCCTAAAGGGACACCTATGTCGGATTGGCGCATTCAAAATGGAAAACAAGAACCGTGGGAGCTGACGTATGTTGGTGTAGGTAATGAAAGCTGGGGATGTGGTGGAAATATGACGCCAGAGTATTATGCAGACTTATATAAACGCTACCAAACGTATGTGAGAGAATTTGCTGGTCAGCGCATTTACAAAATCGCATGCGGTGCGAATTCAAATGATGTGAATTGGACAAAAGTATTAATGGAGCGTGCAGCGCCTTGGATGGATGGGCTCAGTTTGCATTACTATACGGTCCCAGGAACATGGGAGAAAAAAGGGTCTGCGACTGATTTTGATGAGGATGAGTGGTTTACAACGCTGAAAAAGGCGTCTGAAATGGAGCGGCTTGTCGTGGAACACGGAAAAATCATGGATCGTTATGATCCAGACAAGCGAATTGGGATGATTATTGATGAATGGGGGACATGGTATGATCCAGAACCGGGGACAAATCCAGGTTTTTTGTATCAGCAAAACACATTAAGAGATGCCCTAGTCTGTGCCTTGCATTTTCATATTTTTCATCGCCATTGCCAGCGGATTCATATGGCGAATATTGCCCAGACCGTCAATGTGCTGCAAGCGATGGTGTTGACGCAGGACGAAAAGATGCTTCTGACACCTACCTATCATGTATTTCACATGTTTCAAGTGCATCAAGAAGAAGAAGCGCTTGAAGTAGAATTGAATGCTCCTTCGTATGAACGCCGGGGTGAAAAAATCCCTCAAGTCAGTGTGTCAGCCTCGCGGTCATCTGACAAGATGCATATTAGTTTATGTCATGTGAATCCCCATGAAAAAGCAGACGTATCTCTTGCGATAGAGGGAATCGATGCAAAAACGAAGGTCACTGGCCGTGTACTGACTGCTGATCGGATGAATGCGCACAATACGTTCGATGACCCTCATTCCGTTCAGCCTGCGGACTTTCGGCAATTTGCTGTTAAGCACGGCGAGCTGACTATTGATCTGCCGTCTATGTCGGTTGTCATGTTGACCGTCGATCTGGCTTGATCGCATATTTCAATGTTTGATGAGAAGAATGTTGGGGCATCATACATTGTAAATGAAGCGGAAAGGGTGTCATGTCATATGCTTAGAACCATTCTAATGATCATCGGTGCGATTGTTGTTATTGGTGCGATTATACGGTTTGTTTTTTAATTCATTTCATAAAAAATGATTCGTAAGCATTTCATTCGCAAGTCACATTGGTAGATGCTATACTAAAAAGCATAATTTACATTGGAGGAATGAATAATGGCAATCGTAAAAGCTACTGACGCAACATTTTCACAAGAAACTGCAGAAGGTGTTGTTCTTGCAGACTTTTGGGCACCTTGGTGCGGACCTTGTAAAATGATTGCTCCAGTTCTTGAAGAACTTGATCAAGAAATGGGCGATAAAATGAAAATTGTTAAAATTGATGTGGATGATAACCAAGAAACTGCTGGTAAATACGGCGTTATGAGTATCCCAACACTTCTTGTTTTAAAAGACGGTGAAGTCGTCGAAACGTCTGTTGGTTTCAAACCAAAAGAAGCACTAGCTGAGCTTGTAAACAAACATCTATAAACCGATCTATGCCCGCGTGGCATGATCTCAAAAAGCGGTTCTCGTATAGTCGAGAGCCGCTTTTCTTTCATCATGGTATAAAACAAATGTTCGTGATACACTAGAAGGAGTGAAAGCGGAAAACAAGGACGGATGAAAATATGAACAAATTGATCAAAGAAAAGCTGTCAGTCTTACCTGATCAACCAGGCTGTTACTTAATGAAAGATAGACAAAATACGATCATTTATGTGGGAAAGGCAAAGGTATTAAAAAATAGGGTCCGCTCTTATTTTACAGGATCTCATGATGCCAAAACGCAGCGGCTTGTCAGTGAAATCGAAGACTTTGAATACATTGTCACCTCTTCAAATATTGAGGCACTTATTTTAGAGCTGAATTTAATCAAAAAATATGACCCGAAATACAATGTCATGCTCAAGGATGATAAAACGTACCCTTTTATTAAAATTACGAATGAACGTCACCCTAAGCTGATTGTCACTCGCAATGTGAAAAAGGATAAAGGGAAATACTTCGGTCCATATCCGAACGTACAAGCAGCAAGAGAAACGAAAAAGCTGCTCGACCGTTTATATCCACTTAGAAAATGTGCGACACTCCCTGACCGAGTCTGTCTTTATTATCATCTTGGACAATGTCTTGCTCCGTGTGTGTATGACATTTCTGAAGAAACGAATAAACAGCTCGTCGACGAAATCACAAGATTTCTAAACGGAGGACATCAGCAAATCAAGAAAGAATTAACAGAGAAGATGCAAGAAGCGGCCGAACAATTAGAGTTTGAGCGGGCAAAAGAGCTGAGAGATCAAATCGCATACATTGACTCAACGATGGAAAAGCAAAAGATGACGATGAGTGACTTATCTGATCGTGATGTGTTTGCCTATGCTTATGATAAGGGCTGGATGTGTGTCCAAGTCTTCTTCATCAGACAGGGAAAATTAATCGAACGTGATGTCAGCCTATTTCCGATGTATCAAGACCCTGAGGAAGAATTTCTCACGTTTATGGGGCAGTTTTATGAAAAAAACAACCACTTTTTGCCGAAGGAAATTTTGGTGCCAGACAGCGTCGATCAAGAGATGATTGAGCAATTGCTTGAAACGAATGTTCATCAGCCGAAAAAAGGAAAGAAGAAGGATTTGCTTTTACTTGCCCACCAAAATGCCAAAATTGCTCTCAAAGAAAAGTTCTCGCTTATAGAGCGTGATGAAGAACGGACAATTGGTGCAGTGAAGCAGCTTGGAGATGCACTCAATATTTATATGCCATACCGGATTGAGGCTTTTGATAACTCCAATATCCAAGGAGCAGACCCCGTTTCCGCTATGGTTGTCTTCCAAGACGGGAAGCCGTATAAAAAGGAATACCGAAAATACAAAATTAAAACCGTTGAGGGGCCTGATGATTATGCTTCCATGCGTGAAGTCATTAGAAGGCGGTATACCCGTGTGTTAAAAGATGAACTGCCGCTTCCTGACTTGATTTTAATCGACGGAGGAAAAGGACAAATCAACGCAGCCATAGATGTGCTCGAAAATGAATTAAATCTGTCTGTTCCTGTGGCAGGTCTTGTGAAAGATGAAAAACACAGGACATCGAATCTGATGATGGGTGATACGCTTGAAATTGTTGCGCTGGAACGGAATAGTCAGGCCTTTTATTTATTGCAGCGTATTCAAGATGAAGTGCACCGATTTGCGATTAGTTTTCACCGGCAGCTGCGCGGGAAGAATGCTTTTCAGTCTATTCTAGACGATGTCCCAGGTATCGGAGAAAAGCGTAAAAAGCAGTTGCTTAAACATTTTGGCTCTGTGAAAAAGATGAAAGAAGCCTCTATCCAGGATTTTCAGGACGCTGGTATTCCGAAACAAACGGCTGAACTTTTAATGGAGGCATTAAAAAAATAGATTGTACTTTTTCCAAAAGTCTGTTAAGATGTGACTAATTTAATAAATGAACGTGTTGTTTGTTGAAGATAGAGGTGCGAACTTCAAGAGTAAGCCTTCAGAGATCGAGGGGATCTAGGAAGAGGGCTGAAAGGGGAGCGTCGCCGAAGTGAATAAAATCCACTCATTTTATTCGCTGGCTGTACATTGAAGAAATGTAGGGCTGTCAAGAATGTATTTCTTGGAGGGCTATCTCATTGTTTGCATCGTTTGATGATGATTTTAAAGCAATGGGAGATTTGTTCTCTCATTGCTTTTTTATTTGCAGTGCAGAGAGCAGTCTCCGCAGCCTCTTCTCTCACACGTGATCTTTTGAAAAAGGGTGGTAGACATGGGACTAATTGTACAAAAATTTGGTGGAACATCTGTTGGATCGACAGAAAAAATTCGCAATGCCGCAGAGAGAGTCATCGCTGAACGCGAGGCAGGAAATGATGTGGTCGTGGTTGTGTCTGCGATGGGCAAATCAACGGATGTTCTAGTAGACCTAGCGAAAGAACTCACAGATGATCCAAGCAAAAGAGAAATGGATATGCTACTGACAACTGGTGAGCAGGTGACCATTTCATTATTAGCGATGGCGCTGCAAGCAAAAGGTTATGATGCCATTTCCTTTACAGGCTGGCAAGCTGGGATGAAAACAGAGAAGGTGCACGGAAATGCAAGAATCGTGGACATCGATGAAGCAAGAATCCAAGAAGAACTGAGTGCTGGAAAAGTCGTCGTTGTAGCAGGTTTCCAAGGAATTGCGGATGATCTACATATTACAACACTTGGGCGTGGTGGATCAGATACGACAGCAGTGGCACTAGCTGCGGCACTCAAAGCGGACAAATGTGATATTTATACGGACGTACCAGGTGTGTTTACAACAGATCCTCGTTATGTGCCGTCTGCGCGAAAACTTGCAGGAATTTCATACGATGAAATGCTTGAGTTAGCCAATTTAGGAGCAGGTGTGCTGCATCCGAGAGCGGTCGAATTTGCGAAAAATTATCAAATCCCACTAGAAGTCCGTTCTAGTATTGAGAATGAATCGGGTACGTTAATTGAGGAGGAATCATCCATGGAACAAAATTTAGTTGTAAGAGGCATTGCATTTGAAGATCAGATGACACGCGTAACGGTATGCGGCCTTTCAAGCGGTTTAACAACGCTATCGACGATTTTTACGACACTTGCAAAGCAAAATATCAATGTCGATATCATCATTCAGTCTGTCACAAGCACCAATCAGACCTCCATCTCTTTCTCTGTGAAAACGGATGATTTGTCTAAAACAGTTGAAGTATTAGAAGAATACAAAGGTGCGCTTGGTTATGAGCAGATTGAGACAGAAAGCAAATTAGCCAAAGTATCCATCGTTGGCTCTGGTATGGTCTCAAACCCAGGCGTTGCGGCTGAAATGTTCGCTGTGTTAGCTCAAAAAGACATTCAAGTGAAAATGGTCAGTACGTCTGAGATCAAGGTCTCAACAGTCGTTGATCGTGAAGATATGGTGAAAGCTGTAGAAGCCCTTCATGATGCGTTTGAATTATCAAAGGTGAGCGCCGCTGCTCATTCTTAAATCTTCAAAAGAGGTGTATCCCATGAAAAGATACACCTCTTTTTTATATTGGAAATCATCAGCATATGAAGAAAGGAAAACGTGCGTAAACCGGTACGCCAAGTGTGCTATGATAGAAGGACATATAAAAAAGGCGTGACACGAAGTCCACGCCTTTCATAAACATTGTTAGCTAGGGTCTCTTAAATCCCATTTAACGGTCAAAATGACTTTATCAGCACGCTTTTTTACTTGTTCATAGGATTCAGCCACATGCTCATTGAGCAGCTGAATCTGTTCAGCGATAAAACCTGCTTCCATTTGAAAGCATGGCTCCTTTTGATAGCTGAGTCGATTCGATACAAGTGGACCTTCGAGCTCAAACTCAATTTCCTGTTTTTTCGAATGGACCATCGTGAGAGTTCCCCATCCGGCATCATGGAAAAATTCGGGGATCTTCTCCCATGACTCTTGAGGAAATTTACGAGCAAGCAGTTTACCCGCAAAATACATCATAGATGAATGATCCTGACCAAGAATGTCAGGCAGCAGAACTTCGCGTATCAGCTCGTAGGCAAATCCATTGACTTCAATTTCTTTTAGCTGTTCTAAGTTAGATTCGAATTTATTCATTGTATGGCTCCCCTCTTTCAACAATTTATTATAGCTTATGTGGGCATATGATGACAGAGTTTTCCCTGAAGTCTAAGAAATTCTTATTGTAGTAAAACGAATTTTGATTTAAAACTTTTAAATTTCGGAAAATTTTAATTTATGTACGCGGTTTCTTGACGCTTTTTTGACATAGGAGTAAAATGAAATTGTCAATAAATTTGAATAAAGTGCTTACAATTGAAAGAAGCGGGGGTAAGACAATTTTCAAGCAATTGCACTTTTTTTACTAGGGGGTAAAGTAATGTCGGGGAACAAAGAATTTTTTTATCGGAGATTGCATTCTTTGCTTGGCGTCATTCCGGTCGGTCTATTTTTAGTACAGCACTTAGTGATTAACCACTTTGCGACGAATGGACCAGAGGCGTTTAACAAAGCTGCACACTTTATGGAACAGCTTCCATTCAGATATGCACTTGAGCTGTTCGTGATTTTCTTACCACTGATCTATCATGCTGTTTATGGGGTGTACATAGCCTTTACGGCACAAAACAACACGTCTCGCTTCAGTTACTTAAGAAACTGGTTGTTCAGACTGCAACGGATTACAGGTATCATCACATTGATTTTTGTCACTTGGCACGTATGGGAAACACGCATTCAAGCGCAGCTTGGTGCTGAAGTAAACTATGACATGATGGCGAATATTTTAAGCTCTCCATTTATGCTAGGTTTCTATATTGTCGGCGTTTTATCTACTATTTTCCACTTTGCTAATGGCTTGTGGTCATTTGCTGTCAGCTGGGGAATTACAGTTTCACCACGCTCACAAAGAATCTCCACATATGTGACATTAGGTATATTTATAGCGCTTTCATATGTAGGGCTAAGAGCAATTTTCGCTTTTGTTTAAGAGGAAATAGATTAGTAGAAGAGGGAGAGGGGCTACAATGAGTAATTCTAGCATCATCGTTGTCGGAGGCGGCTTAGCTGGTCTCATGGCAACTATCAAAGCAGCAGAAGCGGGAACAGCTGTTAAACTATTTTCAATCGTACCTGTAAAACGTTCGCATTCTGTTTGTGCACAGGGCGGAATTAACGGAGCGGTCAATACAAAAGGTGAAGGAGATTCACCTTATGAGCATTTTGATGACACGGTATATGGCGGAGACTTTTTAGCTAACCAGCCGCCAGTAAAGGCAATGTGTGAAGCAGCGCCGTCCATTATCCACTTACTTGATCGTATGGGTGTAATGTTTAACAGAACACCAGAAGGATTACTGGACTTCCGCCGTTTCGGGGGAACACAGCACCACCGTACAGCATTTGCTGGTGCGACAACAGGTCAGCAGTTATTATACGCACTAGATGAGCAGGTTCGCCGCTATGAAGTAGCGGGGCTTGTGACGAAATATGAAGGCTGGGAATTCCTTGGCGCTGTCTTAGATGACGAAGAAGTATGCCGAGGCATTGTCGCACAGAACTTGACGACAATGGAAATCGAATCCTTCCGTTCAGATGCTGTCATCATGGCAACAGGTGGCCCTGGTATCGTATTCGGTAAATCAACGAACTCCATGATTAATACCGGATCAGCTGCATCGATCGTTTATCAGCAAGGTGCTCATTATGCTAATGGAGAATTCATTCAAATTCACCCAACAGCGATCCCAGGAGATGACAAGCTGCGTCTCATGAGTGAATCAGCTCGTGGTGAAGGTGGACGTGTTTGGACATATAAAGACGGAAAACCTTGGTACTTCCTTGAAGAAAAGTACCCAGCATACGGGAACCTTGTACCGCGTGACATTGCAACGCGTGAAATTTTCGACGTATGTGTCGAGCAAAAGCTTGGCATCAACGGAGAGAACATGGTATACCTTGATCTTTCTCACAAAGATCCGAAAGAGCTAGATATTAAGCTTGGCGGAATCATTGAAATCTATGAGAAATTCATGGGTGATGACCCGCGTAAGCTTCCGATGAAAATTTTCCCGGCTGTTCATTATTCAATGGGCGGATTATGGGTTGATTATGATCAAATGACGAATATCAAGGGCTTGTTTGCTGCAGGAGAATGTGATTACTCTATGCACGGCGGAAACAGACTTGGTGCAAACTCACTGCTTTCTGCGATTTACGGCGGAATGGTTGCTGGACCAAATGCTGTGAAATACATTAGCGGTCTTGAAAAGTCTGCAGAAGATTTATCATCTGCAACATTCGACAGTGCCGTGAAGAAAGAGCAGGAGAAATGGGACAACATCCTTAGCATGGATGGCACAGAAAATGCATATGTGCTTCATAAAGAGCTTGGAGAATGGATGACGGACAACGTGACAGTGGTTCGTTACAACGAGAAGCTCTTAAAAACAGATGAGAAGATTGAAGAACTGATGGAGCGCTATAAGCATATTAACATCAACGATACAGCTTCATGGAGCAACCAAGGCGCTGCCTTCACGCGTCAGCTTGACAACATGCTTCAGCTAGCACGCGTGATTACGATTGGGGCTTACAACCGGAATGAAAGCCGAGGCGCACACTATAAACCGGAATTCCCAGAAAGAAACGATGAAGAATTCCTAAAAACAACGATGGCTACGTTCAAAGGGAAAAACCAAAAACCTGCATTCCACTATGAGGACGTCGATGTATCGTTAATTGCACCTCGTAAACGAGATTACTCGAAGAAAAAGGTGGAGAAATAAGATGAGTGAAAAAAACACGATTCAATTTATTATCACACGTCAAGATACAGCAGATGGCAAGCCTTATGATGAGGAATTCGAAATCCCTTACCGTCCGAATATGAACGTCATTTCTGCTCTCATGGAAATCAGACGTAATCCGGTCAATAAAAAAGGTGAAAAAACAACGGCGATCAACTGGGACATGAACTGTCTTGAAGAAGTATGTGGCGCTTGTTCCATGGTCATTAATGGAACGCCTCGCCAGTCATGTACAGCACTAATTGACAAGCTAGAGCAACCGATTCGTCTTCAGCCGATGAAAACTTTCCCGGTTGTGAGAGACTTGCAGGTTGATCGAAGCCGTATGTTCAATTCATTGAAAAAAGTCAAAGCATGGGTGCCGATCGATGGCACATATGATCTTGGACCTGGACCAAGAATGCCTGAGAAAAAGCGTCAATGGGCGTATGAGCTTTCGAAGTGTATGACATGTGGTGTCTGCCTTGAAGCTTGTCCAAACGTGAATGATAAGTCTTCCTTTATGGGCCCTGCACCGCTTTCACAAGTTCGTCTATTTAACGCACATCCGACAGGTGCAATGAATAAGTCTGACCGTTTAGAAGAAATTATGGGTGATGGCGGTCTTGCAAACTGCGGGAACTCTCAAAACTGTGTGCAGGCTTGTCCGAAAGGAATCCCGCTCACAACATCAATTGCAGCACTTAACCGAGATACAACTTTACAAGCTTTCCGTAACTTCTTCGGAAGCGATCACGCAGAATAACATCACATTCAGTCCTCCTTGCCAATCATGATGAGTGTTTACAAGAGGCTGGATGCAAAACATAACAAACGCCTCTTCCAATACGGGAGAGGCGTTTTGTTTGCGAATAAGGAGTGGATCAAATGAGGCTGCCGTCATATATTGAAGAACCGTTTGAAGAGTGGAGGGCATCGTTTCGATTTTATGTGGAAACAACCGTCCGTTTTTCAGAAACGGATATGTTTGGTCACATGAACAATGTCACCCCGTTTGTGTATTTTGAAGAGGCGCGGATTGCCTTCTTTCAAAAAACAGGAATTGTGGATAAACGAATGAAGCGCGCGAGAGAGACGATTACGGTCGTGGCAAACCTTCAATGTGATTACATCAAGCAAGTGGAGATCGGTGAGAGGCTGCGTGTGTACGTAAAGCCAGAAAAGGTTGGATCAAGCTCCCTCATCCTTCATTATTTAGGAGAAAATGAGCAGCAAGAACCGTGTTTTACAGGCTCTGTCACGATGGTGCAAATAAGTAAAGACACCGGTGCCCCTGTACAGTTTACAGAAGAGGAAAAAGAAACTTTTCAAGCCCAGCGACATTAAAGAATCACGGGTAGATGCTTCATTTTGTTATAATAAAAAAATCAGATGAAGAAGAAACAAAAGGAGATCACATGAAGATTTTTCAATACGACACCATTGATAGTACAAATAATGAAGCGAAAAGGCTCATTCAGCAAGGAGAAACCCCTTCATTTGCTGTGTATGCCCGGCAGCAGACAGCGGGAAGAGGCAGGCTTGGCAGACCGTGGGAAACGCCTACAGGGAATGTGGCTGTCACGATGACAGTAAAACCTCCAGTAGATATCTCCACCCAATCAACGATTGCCCCGCTGACGGCACTCGCCATTTATGATGTACTCAAACCACTCATGAGAGCAGAGGATCAGCTGACAATCAAATGGCCAAATGATCTATTGATTAATGAAGCGAAAGTATCTGGCACATTAATTGAAGCAGATCGCAGCGCCATTTACATCGGTGTGGGCATCAATGTAGTGACAAAGCCAGAGCACGTTCCGTATAAAACCGTTTGCCTATCAGAACTGACTGAGGTGAAAGCGGACCAGCTAGTGAAAGATTTGGCAGAGGCCTTTGAAAAATACCATGCACGCTGGCAAATGGAAGGATTTGAAGCCCTCACTGCCCTTTATAACAAACGATTATATCGGCTGAATCAACCGCTTCGTATTTCATTAGATCGTGAAAAGCAAACATGGCAGGAAGGGATTTGCTGTGGTGTGAACCGTTATGGTCATATTCAGTTAAAAGATGATCAAGGACATATAAAAGCCCATTCAGCAGGAGATATTGATGCACCGCCCAAGTAGACAATTTCTCGTTCGATGAGTGTGTAGAAAACCGTTGCATTCGATGTTAGAACGGAGTGCTTTAAGATCTTTACACTGAAAAAAAGACAAAGAGCTAAAATCAGTTCATTTTAGCTCTTTGTCGACAAGATGACGTCTCATTTATGCTTCTCTTTTTATTTGAGGTTGAACCATGTAGTCTTTTTTTGTAAAGACCACTCCATCTAGGATTTCTCTTGCGGTTCGAATGACTTTCACTCTGTTTTGTGAGATATCAATTTCAGTTTGCATAATACCAGCAGGATGACCAATTCGAAGTGTATCATCTTGACCTTGAAACAGCTGTGCCGGAAGCGTTTGATCCATGAAACAGCTGGCTGACACACAGACAGATCCGGTGATGGCAAGTGCTTGGTGCGGTCTTTGCATCGATAGCATCCGAACAATGATGTCCATATCTGCTGCTCTTCTCAATATTCCATTTGTATCTACATAATCAGCAGGCTCGCTGATGATCGCAAGCTTTGGAACAGCTGGAGACTGTAATGTGGCCAGTTCTTTTGGTGCAAAATGGCACATTTCAGCAGCGATGGAACGAATCTCTTCTAAATCATCCAGCAATTCGTCTGTAAACTCCTCAGGCAATTCAGTTCCTTTTAATTGAATATCTTTGGCACGGACAAAGGCGATTGGATTTGCAATGTCAACGATTGAGATCGGAATCTCTCCAAACTTTGTCTGGATCGTATCCATTTTGTTTCCAGTCGGAAAGGTTTTACCTGTGACAGCGCCTTCAGGTTTCTCAAAGGATAAATAAATGGGAGAACCTGTTCCTTTCACTCCTGGAATTTCTGCCTGTCCTTCAAATTTCACTTCTCCGTTCTCGACTTCTACCTCTGCCACAATGATTTTATTCGTGTTGGTATTCAGAATACGTACCGTTGTGACAGGCTCAACTGCTTGGACAAGTCCTTTAATGATGGCATACGGTCCAACTGCTGATGAGATATTCCCACAGTTTCCTTTAAAGTCGACAAATCTTTCATTGATGCTGACTTGTGCAAACGTATAGTTCACATCCACATCTGGACGAGTGGCTTTATCGATAATGGCCACCTTACTTGTTAAAGAATTACCGCCCCCGATTCCATCAACTTGCAGCCGGTCAGGGCTGCCCATAATGTCTAATAGAAATGCTTCGAGCTCATCGTGTTCGTAAGGTGCATCATTTGCTTGAATGAAGACCCCTTTGCTTGTACCGCCTCGCATGATTGTGATTGGAACTTTTCTCATTGCTCTCACCCTCAATTGTTTAGTTACTATTTATCTAATCAAAATGGTAAAGTAAAATAAGAAATAAGTTAAATACATTATTTTAAGAGAAACCGATAAAATATTTTTATAACAAGGTCAAAAGGAGGGCACACAATGGATGAGAAAGATTGGCGGTTTTTAAAGGTGCTATATGAAGAGAAGAACATCACAAAAGCGGCAGAAAAATTATTTGTATCGCAGCCTGCCTTAAGTTATCGATTGAAACAGCTTGAAGAGGAATTTGACATGAAGCTTTTCTTTAAAAGAAAAAGAGGCATTGAATTTACATCAGAGGGCGAATACTTGGCTAAATACGCAAATGACATGCTCAAGCAGCTCCAGCAAACGAAAGATGGCATGCTCAATATGCAAAAAAAGGTCAAAGGAACGATCAGGTTAGGGGTGTCGAGTAACTTTGCTCAATATAAACTGCCGGAAATTTTAAGAGAGTTTTCTAAGCAGTATCCACATGTTCAATTTATGGTGAACACAGGGTGGAGCACAAAAGTCATGGATTTATTAGGTACATCAAGTGTACATTTAGGGATTTTAAGAGGAGATTACGACTGGAATGGAGAGCGATTCTTGCTTGATAAAGAACGCCTTTGTATCATTTCAAAATCAGAAATACAGCTAAAGGACCTTCCGAAGCTGCCGCTCATTGACTATCACACGGATAGTTCATTAAAACGATTGATTAACAGATGGTGGCAGGAGACGTTCACGATGCCTCCGCTTGTGACAATGGAGACAGACAGGCAAGATACATCAAAAGAGATGGTGAAGCATGGTTTAGGTTATGCCATTGTCCCGGAAATTTGCCTCAGACCAAGTGATGAGCTATTTGTAAAAGGTCTTTCGTATAAAGATGGACAGCCTGTTTTAAGAGATACATGGCTCATGTACCAGCCGGATTCCCTTCATTTGTCTGTTGTGAAAGCATTCATTGAGTTTTTAAGAAGTCAGCAAGGCTAATTATAAAAAAAATTTATTGAATAGACGAAAAAATCGATATTTTCATTATAAAAAAAGCTATTATATCCTTGAAATAGAAAGCGCTAACATTTCGGGCCGCAAGTGCAAAAGGGGCGCTTGTGGATCGTGTAAAGAAGAGGATGGAGGGATATGAAGTGCTAGCTATTTTAGGGATCTTGATGGTCGTGACTTTTACATTTCTTATTATGACAAAACGTATGCATCCGGTGGTGGCTCTAACCGTTGTGCCAATCATCTTTGCATTAATCGGTGGATTTTACAGCGGATTAGGGGACATGATGCTTGATGGACTCAAGACCGTTGCACCATCTGCTGCTTTATTGTTATTTGCCATCTTATTCTTCGGTGTCATGCTGGATGCTGGATTGTTTGACCCATTGATTAAACTGATTTTACGTCTTGTGAAAGGCGATCCGGTGAAAATTGCTTTTGGGGTAGCGATTTTGTCTATGCTTGTTGCATTAGATGGTGATGGGACCACAACGTACATGATTACCGTATCAGCTATGCTGCCACTTTTCTTAAGAATTGGGATGAACCCACTGATTTTAGGGACGATTTCATTATTATCACTAGGCATTATGAGTGGAATGACGCCTTGGGGCGGTCCAGCCACTCGGGCGATTGCTGCACTTGGTTTAGATGCAGCGGAATTCTTCATTCCATTACTCCCGACGATGATAGGGGGCGGTCTTTTTATCCTTTTTACAGCGTATGTTCTTGGAAAAAAAGAACGGAAGCGCATTGGGGTTGCCGAGATTCAGTATAAAGAAGAGGTCTCGATCTCTCCTGAATTGGCGGCATCAATCGAAGATGGCGTTGCAGATATGAAGAGACCAAACCTGATTTGGGTTAACTTCTTCCTGACGATTGCTGTCATGGTGACACTTGTATTGGATATCGTACCGATTCCTGTACTCTTTCTCATTGGCTTTGTCATTGCGCTTATGATCAACTATCCAAAAGTTGAAGATCAGCGTGAGCGGATTTTATCTCATGCAGGAAATGCCTTAACGGTCATTACCCTTGTGTTTGCAGCAGGAATTTTCACAGGCATTTTTTCTGGAACAAAAATGGTGGAGTCCATTGCTAACTTGGTCATTTACATGATTCCGGATTCATACAGCTCATTTTTTCCACTCATTGTCGCTTTGACGAGTATGCCATTTACATTTGTTCTTTCAAATGATGCGTATTATTTCGGGGTGCTGCCAATCTTAGCTGAAGCCGGCGCAGCTTACGGAATTGATCCAGTAGAAATTGCGCGCGCTTCTATTATCGGACAGCCTGTCCATTTACTGAGTCCGCTTGTGGCTTCCACATTACTACTTGTGAGTATGCTGAATAAAGATATAGGTGATTTGCAAAAGTACGCACTGTTATGGACCGTACTCACAGCCCTGTTTACAACACTTATTGCTCTTTTAACAGGAGCCATTTCGATATTTTAAAAGCTTGTTTGATCAAGGACGCTGTCTCTATAGGGGACTCGTCCTTTTTTGTGCGGTTTGAAGGGGAGGAAATTGGACGCTCATCTGCGGGAATTCTCGATTTTAACGTCACCTACCTCAAGTACCCGGCATATGATATCTCGACTATACAGAATCCCATTCTATAGAGACTAGAGCTCTCACCTTAGCAAGGAGGGTTACAATACTTGAAGGAGAAAGAGTTTCAATCCAAGCCGCTATTAACCAAAAGAGAAAGAGAAGTATTCGAATTGCTCGTCCAAGATAAAACAACAAAAGAAATTGCAAGCGAGCTTTTTATTAGCGAAAAGACTGTTCGAAATCATATTTCGAATGCTAAGCATACCTTTTGAAAAAAAGCATTGTTTAACAAATAGCTCCAAAAGTCGTATGTAAACCTATGCCACAAATGGATTATAATACAATTAATTAGCGTGACAAATTTTATTGAAATTTTATACTTATTCGACATTTTATGACAGTATTTTCAGCTTTAGAGTGCTAAATTGATTTTGAAAGGTGAGCATATGCACAGTACAGTTAAAAATGATGATATAAGAGACGTTCTGAAAAAACACCTGGATAAAATGGAGAAATCCCAAAATAGTATCGCCAAAGCAATCGGGATTACAAAAGGTTATATGAGTAAATTTTTTTCGGGGAAAGAAATAGCTTTTTGGATGGTCATAGAAACAGTGAGGAAAATTTTACCTAGTAAAGAAAAACAATTGATGAAAGAATACTCTAAAAGTGGCTTCGATAAGAAATACATTTATAGTGCTTTGGAATATTATTACAGCAATCAGATGTTTAATGAAATAAGGTATATTATTGATAATTATTCTTCTGTAGCACCAGACGCTTGTAATGCGTATCTCTTTGCTTTGAATTTTAGAGAATCATTTAAACCACTTGATCACCAAAGAGCATTAAAAAATCTTAATTCAAAAACTATAGAAGGTAAAACATTACTTGAAATATTTGAATCATATGTCTATTACAATATCGGAAAGTACGATTTGAGTTTGCTTTCAATTGATAGAGCCAAGGAATTTTTAAAAGGAATAAATGATCCATTTCTAAAGAAGAGCTTTAAAGCAAGAATTGATGAAATTCTTGCAAACACGTACCTTAAACAAGAAAATAATATTGAAAAAGCAAGAGACGCTGCAATGTCTTTAATGAATACAGGTATTAGCAAAAGCCATATCATGACCGCAACATATTTACTTGGCTTATCCTATTTTTTTGAGTCGTATAAGAAATCATTAAATTACTACAAGCAACTTTTGAAATTATATGAAGAGTTTCCAGAGAGAGAAAAAGAAGTTATCCAAAACAAAGAAGAGATTGCTATTCTTCAATATTACTGGTGTAAAAAGGTTGATGAAGATTATAATGTTACAAATTTCACACAGGTTCTAAGTGAAGGCAATTCACTTAGTTTGTATTACTTAGATAAATCCTTACGCCCCTATGCATATTTATTTGATGGAATTAGAGAGGTAAGGACAGATAAAATTTTATTATCTTTACATTTTTTTTCTGAACAGCGTGATTACTTTAGAGCAAATATCCCGAAAATCCAGTTGAAAAAAATGGATTTAGATCTTACACTTTAAAGGTCAAAGAGGGAGGTGAAAGTATGAAAGTATTGACTAGCTTATTTATAGTAACAATTTTTCTTTTACCAGCCGGAGTGCAGGACGCTGATATGAAGAGTGAAAAAGAAATGATTTTTCAAACAAAAGAAGTAAGAGTAGGGATGTAAAAAAAGACGTTACCAGAAAAATGGTATCGTCTTTCGTGTTTTAAAGAGGTGTTTCCTGTTTTGGGAAAACAACAAAACAGGAAACACTAGTTAAATTAGGGGGGAAGTATATTGTCTAGTTACGAACAACTTATTGAAAAAATAGAGAGAGAAATATCTAAGATAAAGAAACTTGAAGAAGAAAGCAAAAAAAAATAAATTATTCTTTTCCTTTTAAATAATTTTCTCTTAATTCTCTTAGTTCCTTTAGGCGATCAATTACATAATTAATTTCTTCTTTTGTGATTTTAGAGCCGTTATCATGAACAATGTTTAATTTTTCAAGGTCGTTTATATTAATATGTTTGCTTGAGAATAATTCGTTCTCTTTTTCAGTAAAGCTATTTATGCTTTCTTCATCAAAAAATAAATATGAACTATGTACATCAAAATAATCTGCTATTTTATTTATAACTTTAACGGAGGGAATTTGTGAGTTATTCTCAATTCTAGATAAATAGCTTTGAGATATACCAATTTCTTTAGCTGCCTCTTCTACAGTTTTCTTCTTTTTTAAACGTAGACGCTTTACAGCAAAACCAATTTTTCTATTCTCCATTTTTAAACCACCTTTGATCGTAACAGTTTAACCAAAATTACATAATAATTATAGCATACTGACTTTCCAGACGGGAATATTTCTTTTGGAAAAGACTTGCCAACGATATTCCTGTGTGGTATATTCATTCCTGACAGGAATATCAGGAGGTGCTGTGTGATTGATCTTAATGAACTAGCTAAAATGTTGAAAACGAAAAGAAAAGAGAGTGGTCTTTCTCAAGAAGAATTCGCAGAAGTTATGGGTTTTACGGGTTCTTATATATCGAGACTAGAAAACGGAAAAATTTCTCCTACTTTTAAAAGCTTAGAGAGAATTTCAGAACAAGTTGGCATAAAAGCCAAGCTTTTTTTTGAATAGTTTAATACCTGTCAGGAATAACGTTTGCGTTTTTTAATATTCAAATTTGATGGGTAGTCCTACTGTCCACACTGCATATTATGTGTCGAGGTGATTTTTATGGCTAAGAAAAAGCAAAAGAGGAAAAGCAACCTGTTTATCGGAGAAGTTTACTTTGGAACAGAAGACAGAGAAAAACTTTTTACTGAGGCTGTGGCTCCTTATTACACACCAGTTAAAAAAGAGAAGAACAAAAAAAATAAAGAGGCTTGAAACTTTTGTTTCACCTTTTTTTGAAGGACAAGCTCTTTCGGAAAAGTTATTTAAGAAACCATAAGGAGGTTTTAACATGAACGAAAAACCAATGAAATCAACCCCTGCTGCAACAGAGGCTGATTCTAAACTTTTCAAATGCGTAGGTATTTCCAGTTACGAAATTAAACAACGAACGATTGGAGAATTTGATGTTACATCTGTTCCACAAAGTACATTAAATGTGGAGTTCTTATTCATCAGTAAGAATTTAGGTGTTGAAAAGTATAATCAATTTCTTAAAGACTTAAAAAAATTTATTGATGAACAAAATCAATCATAATTTCTTCTCAGCTGTGACAAATGATGAACTTCGTAAAAGGAGGCAAAGAGGTGTAAGTCATGTTGCTAAATTTGGCAGTTAATTAGAAAGAGAAATTACCAGATTCTATACGATCATTCAATTCATCATCTTGAGAGTTACTAAATTGTTTAAATGCTGATTTATACAACTCTAATCTGAATTTCACGATATCGTCTATTCCGACTCTCTCATCCGAAATAGCATTAACAACTGCAATTGCAAAATCATGCGCTTGTTCTTCTTTGCTTTTCATAGTTACACCTCCCTTCCTGAGAGGTATAATATACCATTTTTATCTAATTATGTGAAATGAAAGGAGTTTTTATGGCTAAGTTCAGGCATGTTCAAACAACTTTCTGGCAAGATCCGAAAGTGACAGAGGAAATGACACCAGAAGATAGATATTTTTTCTTGTATCTCATTACTAATCCGAATACGACTCAGATCGGAATTTACTCGTTAACTAAGAAGCAAATGGCTTTTGATTTAGGGTATTCAATAGAGTCTGTAAACAGTTTAATGGATCGTTTTGAAAACCACCACAAACTCATTGTTTATAACAATGAGACAAGAGAATTGGTTATTAAAAATTGGGCTAAATACAACTTAAATAAAGGTGGAAAGCCCATGCTTGATTGTGTGTCTAAAGAGCTTCGCGAAGTGAAAGATAAAGGTTTGATTAGTCTAATATACCCGCTAATTCAAAATGCCAGTATTCGTGAAATATTTGATCGATACGTCAACGAAACGTCACACGATACGTCAACGACAAGTGGACAAAAAGAAAAAGAAAAAGAAAAAGAAAAAGAAAAGAAAGATATATTGTCGGGAAACCCGACTGCGGATAAATCAGAAATCCCATTCAAACTCATAACGGATCTTCTCAATCAAATGTCAGAGAAAAATTACCGTCACACCACACCAAAGACACAGCAACTAATAAAAGCAAGATGGAACGAGGGATTCAGATTCGATGATTTTAAAAAGGTTATCTTAGCAAAATGCTATGAATGGCGTGATAACCCTGACATGAGTAAATTCCTTCGTCCCGAAACACTTTTCGGAACAAAATTCGAAGGTTACTTAAACAACAGTGATGAGGTGATAAAGCGTGCACAGCATAAAGGCGGTGGCAGCCGAAGTAACCGACAAAATGACCTTCCATTCTGATTACTGTAATAAGCACACATACACTCGTGGCAGTGAAGATGTTGTAAAACCTGTCCGAATGATGGTCATGAATGGGAAAGTAATTTGCCCACGATGTGAACTGGAAGAAGAGTCAAAGAAATTGCAAAAAGAATTAGAAAGTCAAATTGAATATAGCCAGCGACAGAAAAAATTTAACACGTTGGAAAAACGCAGCATGTTCAGGGATCGAACTGTCTCACAAGCAACATTTGAAAATTACAATGTTGCTGAGCCAGAAGAGACCAAGAATAAAAACCGCATGATGGATCTTGTTAAACACTTGCAACAAGGTGAAGTGTTCAACATATTTTTGCAGGGCCATCCGGGAGTGGGGAAGAGTCACCTTGCATATGCAGCACTTAGAGAACTTAATGTGCCTCCTGATCCCGACAACCCTAAAGACAAAGGTCGATCTTGTTTGTTTATCAATATGGAAGATGCTGCTACGGCAATTAAAGATTCATTCAGCAACAAAGAGAGCAAGTACACAGAAGCGTATGTGACTCAGTTGATGGGTGAGGCCGATTATCTCGTGATAGATGACATCGGCGCAGAAACAGGGTCAGAGCATTCGGATAGTAAAGCCAGTGATTTCATTCATCGTCTCATCTACAAAGTAACATCTGCTCGGCAGGATAAAGTGACGATTTATACAACAAACCTTACTAGCGAAAAGCTGTATCAAATGTATGACAGCAAGCTAGTATCACGCATCACCCAAAAGCAGCAATACATCATTTTTAAAGACACATCGGACAAGCGTAAAGAAGTATTGCCGTTCTAAGGGAGTGTAAAACATGAGCAAAATCACATCTGAGAAGGTTGATAGTTTAATAGATCAGCTGGAAGTAAGTCTGAACGAATACAAAAAACATAAGGAGGCGCGCTGAATATGAAAAAAGGCGGCAGAAAACCAACACGCACAGAAAGAAAAATCCTAGTAGTGAATGGGTTAAATCCTCGTTACTGGCACGTGGAAAAGAATCTGGCAGCATCCATGCATATTGTGCATAAAGAAGTTGGACGGAGAAAGGAAATTGCGAAATGAGTGTCACTAGAATCATTTTGGATCATGTCAATTTTGAATGGACGATTGTTGGCCTTAAACGTTTTCTTGATTACTGGTACGAAGGCAGGTCGATTGAAGAGATGGCGGAGTTATTTAACCGACCATCAGAAGAAGTGTTAATACTGATGATTGATTTTAGCAAGCGTGGAAAGATCAAGGAGCGACCGAACGGTGTCGGCGCAAACGAGCCTATGTATATCAAAAAATGCACAATGAGCTACAAAAAAAGGGATTTGCGAAAGTTGTTTGAACAACAACCGGTTTACTTCGCTTGCCCGCAAAACGATTTTATATGGTGTGAAAGGGACATCGTAGCTTTTCGGAAGATGTGGAAGGACCATGAGCCGATTAGACACATCGCAAATCGTTTAGCACGCAATGTTGATGACATCCTGTTGCTGATACTTGATCAAGCAGAGTTGGGAAAGATCGAACCACGTAAAGGTGGAGTTTTTGGAAAGGAAGACAAGCAGCATGAAGAAAAAGAGCATCTTGTTGCTGCCATTTGAGAAAGCAACGGCAAGACAACTCGAAGTCATCGCGAGATATGAAGAGTGTCCGAAACAGCTCAAGACAGCAGCCGTGCGCCACCTCAAAAAGAGAGGAGGCATCAAGTGATGACCAGTGATGACAGAGCTTTAATGATCGAGTGGTTGAGTCTTGCAAACGGCGCTTATGGGCGTGAGCATTGTGAAAAACTGTCTGACGAAGAACTCGAAAGAATCTATAATCTCAACGTTCCGCAGCGTGACGAATAAAAGGAGGTGAGCATATTGGAAACTGTAGCGAATCCATACAAAGCAGGTCCAGTGAAAGCGTGGGTTATGTCAGAAGATGAGCTTGCAGCTTACAGGCAGCAACATCCACCCAAGCCATATAAAAAGAGACTCAAACGTAAAGACTGGCGTTGGCAGCGCACAGATCAATCCGTCGAGTCTCAGCGGTAAGAATTCACATCAGTTCAATGTGAGTAATTAAGCTTAGGAACCTTAATTATATCACATTGGAGTGAAGATTGTGAATAGACCACAGACTATCTCATTAATAAAAAACGAGCCTTTCACAACATTAGTTGAACAAGGAAAAGTACAAGTGATCGTGCTGGACGGGATCAACAACACAGCGCATTACATAGAGGCTCCCGAACACGGTCACACAATCATTGAAACGATTAAAGGAAGTTTTGAACGAGTTAGATTTGATTTCAGTTATAAAACTAAACCATAGCAGGGGTTCTTCCCCTGCGGGGGAGGATATACCATGAATTTACCTAAACATGTCGAGCTTTCACAGGCAGTCAAGGCCTGCAAAAATCAAGCGATGACAATAGATGATGCAGCTGCATATATAGGAGTGCCTAAATTTTTTGTACCAGTGCTTGCTGATTATTGTCCTGATCTGATCATAGAGGGAAATGTCGTCATGGCAAAAAGGGAATCAAACGGGCCTGTCATTCTCACGGTGCTTGGTTTCATGGCAATTATCGTGATCGCTGGATTACTTGGAAATTAAACGCCTAGCGGCTTAGGAGGAAACAGTATGAGTGAACATGTGTTAAAGGAATTTGAAACGCTTAGGGAAGCGGTTGAATTTATAAAAGACCAACTGAAACAAACGGATGAGCGAAACACAAGAAACCTAAATGTAATTCGAACCTTGGACCCTAGTTCAGCATCAGAATCTATGGAGGAAGGTAACATGCACGATGAATTGTTTCTACTGTATTCGCTCGATGATGGCGATTCTTTCTTCGTCTTTGAATCAGATTATGATTTAGAAAGTTGGCTGGAAAGTGATGCATGGGATGATTGGAACTTATGGGAACGTAAAGATATTGAAGGATCGTTGAATGAAGAGTTAATGATATGGAAGTTTCATAGAGATATTTGCAAGGAAAAGTGGGAGATACTTTACAGAAAATCAAAACCATTTATAAACGGGTGGTCAAGACAGCGCAAAAACATTGAATTTCGAGCAGTTCCATCATTCTCATTAAATTAAATTGAAAAGGGGCCAATGACAATGAAAAAACTACTAATCACACTAACTATTTTTGTTGCTGCGGTGCTATATGCGCCGTCTGTTGCGGCAGTAACGAGCGGATATAAAACAATTGGAGGGCATACAGTCAGCGTATCGACAGATGCCAATTCATACACACCGAGAGCCAAAAGCATTGATGTCACGGCACGTAAAACAGGCAATGAAACAGTATACTACCGCTTCACGCTTCAAAAGAGGGTGAGCGGCAAATGGAAAGATCAACGGTTTAGTCTTGTTGGATCGTTCAAGACCGCCACACCAGCAAAAGAGTTTTACACCGTCAATCATACATCCGGTACGCACCGGATTAAGATGACCATATACAAAAACAGCAATTGGACAGGCGTTAAAGGTCATATCTACACGCCAGCTTTTGAGGTGAAGAAATGAACATTGATCCAAGACAAGCATTTAGGGCTTTCATGAAATATCAACGAGATAACGGAGAGGAATAATTGAATTAGGACTAAACGAAGAAGACATTGAGAAGTTTTTGTACGATGTGGAAGACGACATTCTTTTCCACTCTGAGTTAGATGATTTTCTGAAAGAGTTCATTGAGGAATTTGGAGAGAATATAGGTTTAAGGTTACACACGGTAGGTGATACTATCCTAAAGCATAAAAAGGTATAGTTCTTCATACTGTTATAAGAAGTGAAAACATAAAATGAGCTAAAATTATTTGAAAAGGTGGTTTATTATGGTAGAATCAATTTTGGGTGATACTCATATGAAAATTAAAGAAGTTCATATTTCGAATTTCAAATCATTTAAAAAGTCCTCCTTTTATCTTAAAGATTTCAATATGATATTAGGGGCTAACGGATCAGGTAAATCCAATTTTTTTCAAATAATAAAATTTTTGAGAGATATTGTTGATCATGGTCTGGAAAATGCAATTGCATTACAGGGTGGAAAAGAGTATTTAATGAATACAACAATTGGTGATTCAAAATCAACTAAAATTGTATTGAATTTAGTCCCTTATGGTGGAGAAATTATTAAAGAGCAAAAAAATCAATCTATAGTATGTGATATACAAACCCTTACATATTCTATAGACCTGTCATTTAAAGGGGAAGAAGTTACTGTTAAAGAATCATTAAATCAATCCTTTAATATTGAGATTGCTAAAAGAAAAAAAACAAAAATGGAAACTATTGAAAAAATAGGTGAAGGAAGTACAAAGGTTACTTTGATTAACGGAGTTGATTATCATCAAGATTTAGATCTACCAGAAGATTTACTCGAAGAATATGAAATCAATGATGATAGATTTAAACTGACTGAATACTTCTACTCGTTAAAAAAAGGAACAAAAAGGTCGAAGGATTTTAACGCAATGTTGTTAAAAAATCCAACTGTATTTTTTGGTGCTACGCATAATCTGAGAGATACAATAGCAAATTCCTCGGTTTATTACATAGATACTAACGCAGCCAAAAAAGCTGTACAAGTTATAGGGAAAACATCCCTAGAAGAAGATGGTAGTAATCTTCCGTTAATACTTCATAATATTACAAAAGATAAAAAAAGATCTGAAAGATTAACTGATAAAATTGGACAACTAATTCCATTTATTAGTGGTGTAAATGTTGAAAAACAACCTGATAATTCAGTTTTTTTTCAAGCCGAGGAAACTTATCAAAATGAAACTACATCACGTTTTCCTGCATCACTTTTATCTGATGGAACTATAAATATAACTGCCCTGATAGTTGCTTTATTTTTTGAAGAGGATAAAGATATCTTATTTTTTGAAGAACCGGAAAGGAATATTCATCCCCAATTATTATCAGGTATTTTAAACTTAATGAAAGAAGTTTCGCAAAAAAAACAAATAATTTTAACAAGTCATAACCCTTATATAGTTAAGGATGTAGATCCCGATAATGTAATTTTTATCAAAAGAGGTGCCGATGGCTTTTCTAAAACAATAGCCCCTTCAAAAAATGAAATTTTCAAAACATTCATTAGCAATGATCTTAATCTAGAGGATATTTTTGTGAACGATATGATATTTGAAGAGAATTAGGAGAGAGTTATAAATGGGGTATATGAAGCTCATAGTTTTTGTTGAAGGCTTTTATGATAGGTATTTCTTTAGAGAAATTATTCAGCCATCATTACAGAGTAAATATAATCAAATTCAAATAATAGAATATGCCAATGATGACTTAATTAAAGTAGATAACTATCTAAAAACTTTAAATCAAATGAGATCTAAAGGATTTGACTACATCTTTATTGCTGATATGGATAACTGTTGTGAATACAAGCAAAAGAAGCAAAAATTAAAAAATAAGTTTAAAAATGTAGAGGTTGAGTCTATATTTTTAGTAATGAAAGAGATAGAAGGATGGTACTTATCTGGATTGGATGAAAAAAATAAACAAAAATTAAAATTTAAACCAAGGCAAGATTGTAATAATATACTTAAAGAAAGCTTTGAAAGTTCAATACCTAATGGTAAAACAAAGAATGATTTTTTGAGTGAAGTAATTAAAGTTTTTAAGATAAGCGTTGCTAAGAAACAATCCCCCTCGTTCGAATATTTATGTCAAAATTTAGGGTTATAACAATAGATGTCCAAGACGGAGAGCCTGCGGACACTGATCAACACCTTTTACGGGTGCTGGTTGGTGTCCGTTTTTTATTTGTCTGAACGGAGGATGAACATGAAGAAGGAAAAGCCCAAGAAACAGCCGCAGAAGCTCACTGACAGAGATTTAAGAGAGTTGATGGGGCAAAACATGCAAAGACTGAGAAGAGCCAAAGGCGGGGCCATGCGTCGAAAATAAAGGGAGTGATTGGGATGACTAATAAAAATGATAAGAATCCAAACGAACAAACAGATCAAATGAATTTAGATATCCCTCAAATTGACGAGGAAAAAACAAGATTCAAGATGGAAAGAATGCTAGAAAAGTATAAGATGTTAAGGCTTCAAACGCCAGAAGACTTCCTCCCAAAAATCACAACAACATTTACCATTACGCCGCCGAGCTTCTCAAATCAGTTCCATTCTTCTACTGAGGAAGCAGCTCTTAAAAAAATGGATTGGGAGATTGAGCGGGAAAAATACATGAAGCGAATCGAAAGGGGCATTAATCGTCTTACGCAAAAAGAGCGCTGCATTTTAGTTATGCTCTATATGCAGGATGAAGAAATGTTTGATTATGAAATTTATGCGGATATGGGCCTCAGCCAAAGGAATTATTATCGCATTAAAAATAAAGCATATTATAGACTAGCCTTTGCTTTGAGAGAAGAAGTGTATAAGCAGGGGGGGAAATCATGAATTATGTCCAACCAATAAGGGACCTTGATCAGATCCATTATATAAAGAAGTATTTAGGTGAGAGGAATAAACGAAACCTGTTGCTGTTTGTGGCGGGAATCAATTTAGGCTTGCGTATATCCGATCTGCTGGAATTGAGAGTGAAGGATGTAAAAAAACAATATGTGTCGCTAAGAGAACAAAAAACAGGTAAGGCAAAAAGAATCAAAATTAACAAGACGCTTCGAAAAGCGATAGATCAATATATCAAAGACAAAGATGATCAAGAATACCTTTTTAAAAGTAGAGAAGGACTCAACAAACCAATCAGCCGAAGCAGTGCATATAACATTATGAGAGAGGCAGCGGACTATGTCGGACTTGATAGTATAGGTACTCATACGCTTAGAAAAACATTTGGTTACTGGAATTATAAAAAACATAAAGACGTTGCCTTATTACAAGAAATATTTAACCATTCTAGTCCTGACATTACATTGAGATACATTGGAATTACACAAGACGCTATGGACAAAGCAATGGACGATTTCGGCTTATAGACTCATCTGTTCTAATGGCAGGGGGTCTTTTTTTTCGTTCTTTTTCGTCAATTAACCATAATGAGAAAATGTCCAACTCATTTTAAGGGAATAGCTAAAAAGCAAGAGGGGCAAAGGATACAGCGATTTATCCAGTTGGACAGACTATTAGATATGGTGAATTGGTGGATAATGTGGATAAAAATGTTAAAGTTATAAGTGTTGTTATTTAAAATTTTTAATATAAATCCAAGAGGTGTTGAAAAAATGGAAAAGGAAGTTTTAATTGCAGTTATTGGAGGAGGTGTAACCCTACTGGTGGGAATTCTTGCTGCATTAACTAGTTATGGGGTTGCAAGAATTCAAATAAAAAAGAGTGAGGAAGCTTTTGAAAAAAAGCGTGAACAAGAAATAATTGAACGCAAACAATTAGAACAAGTTGAGCTCGACTATAGAAAGAAAATAATTGAAAGGTTTATTGATTTTGAAATCTGCAAGAACTTTAAGTCAATTAAACATCAGAGATTTGAAGACGCATTGATCAATGGGAATTCTGCTTTAGATCATATTGTTTTTGACGAGAGTCACTTAGTATTTACCGAGTTCAATGAAGTCAAATACGATTTAATTAAGTATAAGAGTGACAAGATTACTGAAGTGGTAGAGATCTATGATGCTTTTCGTGTTATTAGTAGTAATACTGGGTATGTTGCCCGAATGAGTAGTGATGAAGTTGAAATATTAAAGAGAGGTTATCAACATTGTTTGGATAGATGTTAAGTAGAATGGCACACTTTTGGCACGATCTTGGCAAAGCGTTTTGTTTGAGAGCGGTTATGATGGTATTAGGTGATAAATTGAGAGCGGCTTCCATTTCGGAGGTCGCTTTTCGTTCGACAAAATTTGCGAAAGGTTCTAATTACCTATCTTCTGTCGATATAAAGTTGGGAGGGGATTTCATGAGTGAACAAATAACAGAAAAAATCCAACTTGTAAAAGAGAAAATGAACATCAAGAATAAAGAAATTAATTCTAAAAAGGAGGAATATGAATCTTTAATAGATATTCAAACTAATGAAGTACGGAGAATTCTAAAAGAAATTAAGCCCTTAATAGATCATTTTAGAGATAAAAAGTTCGCATTTAACAACAAAAAATTGCAATTTCATTCATATGAGGGTCCAGTAGTTGGAGTTGATAAAGATATTGATGAATATTATGTTCTAAGCTCTAATGGAATTATCAATGGATACAACATATACTCTAATGAGAAAACCAAACCGAATATTGCATTAAGTAGTTTTTTGTCAGTTCATTCATTTGAAACACTGTTAGAAAGCTTGTTAGAGACATTGGATATCCAGGATCGCATCTTAGGTGCTTATCAAGATAAAATTGAAGATGCTAAATCATCATTAAAAAAATATCATATATCTTTCTAGCGCCCCTAAAAGGGTGCTTTTTTGTTTGGAGGTAGACTCTAATGAGAAAGTCATTGAAACCATGCAATGAACCTGGATGTCCTCAACTAACGCGCGCGGGATATTGTGAGCAGCATAAGACATCAAAAGCTTTATATGATCTGTTCCGTGAGTCATCGTCCCGCCGTGGGTATAATAGCCAATGGCGTAAAGCGCGTGAAGGTTATTTAGCAAAGCATCCTTTGTGTCAATCTTGCATGCTACAAGGCAAACGTATTGCTGCTACAGTTGTGGACCATATCAAACCGCATAAGGGAGATAAGAAACTGTTTTGGGATTCTTCTAACTGGCAGCCGCTGTGTACGTCCTGCCATAGCAGGAAGACCGCTAAAGAAGATGGAGGGTTTGGGAATGGATAATCAAACATGCGTGTGTGATCAATGTGGAACAACATTCATTATTAAAAGTTGTTCTAGGATTAGAAAGATTGGCGAAGGGATTAAACAACATCTTCTAGTTTGTCCGAGGTGTAAAGCTGAATACACATCTTATTTTACAAACGAAGCGATCAGACGTAAGCAAAGCAGAATCAGAAAACTGTTTGTTGTCCTTCGGAGTGCGAGATCAGAAAAGTTACTCGAAATGTATAAAAAGAAAATCAAAGAAGCGCAAATGGATTGTCAAAAAGACATGGATCAACTAAGGCAGGAGATGGAGGCCCCCCTACCTTAAATCCCTAGAAACGATTTGCCGTAGACCGCGTCTCCCTCAACATTTTGAAAAATTCCCTAAATGAAAATTCAGAAGGAGGTGAGGGGATGGCAAGACCGAGACAACCAGTTGACTTGTTGCTAGTGAAAGGGAAGAAAAACCTTACCAAGAAAGAGATTGAAGAAAGAAGAGAGCAGGAAATTAAGGCACCAGATGACAAAGTGAAAGCTCCTTCTTATTTATCAAAAGATTTAAAAAGAGAATTCAAAAAGATAGCGGACGAGCTAAAAAACATCGGAATTATCACAAATTTAGATGTTGATGCGCTTGCCCGTTTTTTATTTGCTAAAAAATTATATTTACAAGTAACTGAACAGTTGCTTGAGCGTGGACCTATGAAAAAGGTGATAGTCAGAAACCTAGATGAAGAAGGTAACGTGATTTCAGAAGAGGAAAAACTAGTTCCAAATGATGATTATTCAGATCTTCTTATAAATCAAGACAAACTGTTTAAACAATGCAGACAAGCATCAAGTGATTTAGGATTAACCATTTCCTCTCGCTGTAAACTTGTCATTCCGAAGAAAGATGATGGGAAACCGAAGTCAAAAGAAGAAGAACGCTTTGGAGGTCGCATGTAATGATAACGCAGGAATTGACCGCTGAGCTTTTAATTGAGCGTGTATGGTCATATTGCGAAAAGATTCAATCGGAGGATATAAAAGCAGGCAAGAAGCACAAGTGGGCTGTCCAAAGATTCATTAAAGACGTAGAGCGGCTAGCAGATGAAGATTGCCCGTATTATTTTGACGCGGAAGCAGTCCTTGATTTCTATGAATGGGCCAAGCAATTCAATCATGTCGAAGGGATATTAGCAGGTAAGCCAATTGAACTTACAGACTTTCAGTTATTCATTGCTGCTAATATCTACGGCTTTTACAAAAAAGAGAATGGCGCTAGACGATTCAGAAAAGTATATATCCAGTTAGCTAGGAAAAATGCAAAATCGCAACTACTGGCTATCATGGCTTCGTATGAGATCTTTCCAACCCAAGAAAAACATCGTGTGTTTATTGCGGGTTGGTCAAGAGAACAATCAGATGAAGTATATCAAGCCATTCTTGAACAGCTTCATCATGCGCCAATACTTCGAGGGAAATATTCATCAGCTAATGGAAAGGTGAAGAAATATACTACAAATTCCATTATTCAACCACTTTCAAGGGAAGCAAGAAAAATGGGGGATGGAAAAAACCCATCTTTAGGTATTGTGGATGAATACCATGCACATGAAACAAGTGAAATTTATGATGTGCTTGATAGTGGTATGGTTGCAAGACGTAGTCCTTTGATGGTTGTCATCACGACTGCCGGATTTAATCTAAATAGTCCCTGCTTTAAAGAGTATGAATACACATCCAAGATCCTTGATCCTGGTATAGACGTGGAGAATGATGGCTATTTTGCAATGATTTGCGAGCTAGATCCTGACGATGACATAAAAGATGAGTCCAACTGGATCAAGGCAAATCCGATTGTAGCAACTTACCCAGAAGGGATGGAATCACTTCGGTCAGCGTTAAAAGTTGCATTAGATGTGCCTGAAAAGATGAGAAGTTTCCTCACAAAAAACATGGATCGCTGGGTCGACCAAAAAGACAACGGCTATATGAAAATGTCAAAATGGCGGGCCTGTCATGGTGAAATACCTGATCTAAAAGAAATGGCGATCTATCTTGGTTTAGATCTATCTATGACAACTGATTTGACTTCTGTCGGGTGGGTTGGTGTTCTTGATGGTTTTTATTATGTCGGCCAGCATTCCTTCATTCCAGAGGAAAAGGCAAAAGAGAAAATGGCTACTGATAAAGTGCCTTATGATTTATGGCGTGATCAAGGTTGGATGACATTCACACCAGGGGAAGCGGTTGATTATCAATTTGTTGAAAGATGGATTATTGAATTTGCCCACGTCAACAAATTAAGGGTCATTGAAGCTGCTTACGACAAATGGAATGCGCTGCACCTTGCACAACGGCTTGAGAGTAAGGGATTTAATATGGTTGAGCTGCCGCAAAGGATTCAGCATCTTTCTTTACCCACAAAGGATTACAGACAAAAGGTATACGAGGGAAAGGTCATTCATGGGAACGATCCACTTCTAACTTTTGCATATAATAACGCAATCATTAAACAAGACGCTCAAGAAAATATCATGTTAGACAAAGCGAAATCACCGCAAAGAATAGATCCAGCTGCAGCCGTTATGAATGCTTTTGCTAGGGCCATGTATCACGATATGGGTGCAAACGTTGACTTAAACAAACATTTTTCAGGAAATTTCAGTTTTTAGGAAGTGAGAGAGTGAAAAAATTTATTGTTTTTTTAAAGATGATTTTAAATGACTTGCTGTTTATCGGAGGGTGCATCTTTATTCTGCTGGCAGCGTATCGGATAAATACAAACATCGGTCTATTTCTGACGGGTGTATTTTTTATGTTTTATGCCTACTTGCTGTCAAGTCACGCGCGGCAGAAAGAGAGGTGAAAATAAATGTTTATAGACCGATTCTTTGAAAAGCGTTCAGGCTCAACAACATTAGACGGTTTCAGTCAGCTGATCAATCTATTCGGAGGTCGAGAAACGGCAAGCGGTGAAAGAGTCAGTGAAAGCAATTCACTTGTGCAACCAGACATTTTCGCATGTGTTAACGTACTATCAGATGACATCGCAAAGCTACCGATACACACATTTAAAAAAGAGAGTCAAGGAGTCAACAGAAACCCTAATCATCCATCAGCCTATATGATCTACGCAAGACCAAACCCGTACATGACAGCATATGTATGGAAAAAGCTGATGATGACGCATGTCCTCACATGGGGAAATGCCTATTCGATGATTGAGTTTGGGGCTCACGGTTTCCCTGAAAATCTTTACCCGTTGCGGCCGGATGCAACTAAAGCATACATCCATCCCGACTCAGGGAGGCTATGGTACCAAACCAACGTTAACGGAAGAACGATGGAACTATATGAACACCAGGTGCTTCATTTTAAAGGTTTATCAACGGATGGCATTCACGGTAAGTCGCCTATTGGGGTAGTGAGAGAGCATATAGGCGCTCAAGCAGCTGCAACAAAATATAACGCAAAACTATATAAAAACGAAGCCACGCCGCGAGGCATTCTAAAAGTACCTTCTTTCTTGGATGAAAAACCAAAAGAGAACGTAAGAAAAGAATGGCTGCGGGTCAACCAGGGTGAAAACATAGCCATTATTGATAATGGACTAGAATATCAATCTATTGCCATGCCGTTGCAAGAAGCGCAGTTTGTAGAATCTATGAAATTCAATAAAGCACAAATTGCCATGATTTATAAAGTTCCGTTGCATAAACTCAATGAGCTTGATAAAGCCACATTTTCAAACATTGAGCATCAATCCTTGGAATATGTAAAAAACACATTGCAACCGTGGATCGTGAATTATGAACAAGAATTAAATATTAAGCTATTTACTGACAATGATCAAAAAGCGGGCCATTATGTAAAATTCAATGTTGATAGTGAGCTGCGCGGCGACAGTAAAACTCAAGCAGAGTATTTTAAGACCATGAGCGAAGCGGGTCTTTTAAATAAAAATGAGATTCGCGACTTGATTGAAAGAAATCCTATCGAACATGGCGAAAAATATCTATCTAGCTTGAACTATGTGTTCCTTGACTTTATGGAAGAATACCAGCGGCTTAAAGCTGGTTCAGCCATGAAGGGAGGTGACAGCAAGAATGAGTAAAGAAAAAGAAGTGCGGCTGCTCACGTCGCCAATTGAGATCCGTTCCGACGGTGAAGGACAAGCCGAATATGTGGAAGGCTATGCTTTGAAGTTTGAAAAATGGTCCGAGCGTTTGGGCTGGTTCAAAGAAATTATCAGCAGGAACGCTTTAGAATCTACCGATCTATCAAACGTCATTGCACTTTTTAACCATCGAGAGGATTTTCCTCTAGCAAGAAACACCGTTCCAGGAGAATCAGGACGGCTTGAATTAGAAATAGATGGTATAGGTCTTAAATTCAGATTTAAACCGTCAGACACGTCATATGCCCGCGATCTCATGGAGAATATACGCAGCGGCGTTATTAATCAATGTTCTTTTGCTTTTTCGTTGGATTACAACGGGGACGAACCCGACGAATGGAGAATTAACGAAAACGAGGACATATACGAACGAAGAATAAACCGAATTCACCGCATTTATGACATTTCTCTAGTAACGACACCTGCATATAGCGATACCGAAGCTGTGGTAGGTGCTCGAAGCATGGAGAAAGTAGAAGAAATGAAAGATCAACGAAGCGCACCAACAGATGAAATTTTAAAAATTGAATTGGAACTTTTAAGCCTTGATCTTCCCGAATAAGGCTTTTTTGCGTTCCGTTCTATGAGGAGGAAAAATAAAAATGACAAAAAAAGAAATTGAACTGCGTCAGCGGTTTACGCAAAAGAAAGAAGATGCTGATAAAGCACTAGCAGAAGGAAAAACAGAGGAAGCGCGCCAGCTTCTCGATGAAGTGAAGGAGCTTAAGAATCAAATTGAATTGATGGTAGAAGGAAGATCACTGAACGTGCCGGATTTACCTGGCGGTGAAAATTTTGTGCCGGAGCTAGAACGAAACCCAGAGGGACGGAAAGGAGCCGAAGGGGATAAAGAAGAAAGGCAGCAGCAATACCGCAAGACTTTTCTAAAGAAATTAAGAGGAAAAAGACTTACCGATGAAGAGCGTGACCTTTTGGATAGTGAGGAATTCAGAGCAATGTCAGGCAAAAATGATGAAGATGGCGGGATTTTGATTCCTGAAGACATTGGAAGGCTAATCCATGAACTTAAACGAACTTATGAACCACTAGAGCAATATGTAACGGTTGAACCAGTTACGGGCCGTTCAGGATCACGTTTGTTAGAAAAGAATTCTGATATGGTACCGTTTGCCCGTCTTGAAGAATTAGAAGAATTACCTGAGTCCGATCAGCCAAAATTCACAAAAATGAATTATGCTATTGAAGATTTTGGAGGCATCATGACCTTATCAAATTCAATGTTAAGCGATTCTGATCAAGCGATTATGAGATATGTCGCTAACTGGTTTGCAAAAAAATCAGTTGTTACCCGTAATAGCCTGATTTTGAATGTAATTGAATCTTTGAAAAAGGTAGAGATTGAGGGATTGGATGGAATTAAAAAAGCTTTAAATGTCACACTTGATCCTCTTGTATCCCCAGGATCTATCGTGATGACTAACCAAGACGGATACAACTGGTTAGATACACTTAAAGACGGAGAAGGTAAATATTTAATGCAGCCGGATCCTACAAATCCAACAAAAAAACTTTTTGACGGCCGACCTGTTGTAAATATTTCTAACAAAGTCTTGAAAACACAAAAGGGTAAAGCGCCAATCATCATCGGTAATTTAAAAGAAGCGATTGTTCTATTTGATCGTCAGCAACAATCAATCGCTTCTACAGACGTAGGGGCGGGAGCCTTCGAAACGAATACTACGAAAGTCAGAGCGATTGAACGAGAAGACGTCAGAAAATGGGATGACGAAGCGGTAGTATTTGGACAAATTACGATCCAATAAGGAGGACACGATGGGATATACAACAAAAAATTACACCACTGATGGCGGGGATCGAACTGTCATTGGAGGTGTATTAGAGTTTGCAGGAGGAAAGATCGTCAAAGACGGCGAGGAAGTGAGTGTAGGAGGCGGCGGATCATCTGCACCAGGAAGCGTGACACATGAAATGCTTGCTGAAAAAGCTGTCCGTTCGGCAAACATCGGGACGGGAAGCGTCATGCCGGAGCATCTTAATTCGTCTATTGAAACTAGACTCAAGGGAATGGAAGACGAAATAAAAGAGCTGAAAAGCAAACTGAGCAAAGAATAAACAAAGGAAAGGAATTGATTTAACATGGCAAAAGATTTTTTGAATGAAAGTAATGGAGTATTAACATCTGCAGAGGCGGACGCTGATGGTAAACCTATCACGGCTGTTTATGTAAAAGGAAACAGCGAAGAAAATCCTCTTTACATTCAAGGGATGCAAGGTGAACAAGGTCCTAAAGGTGATACTGGTCCTCAAGGTCCAAAAGGCGATCCAGGAGAGCAAGGTCCTAAAGGTGACAAAGGAGATCCTGCAGTAATTGAAACTGGGTCTATTAAAAACGATCACTTAGGCGATGGATCTGTGAACTCACGGACAATCGGTAAAGGAAGCGTTAAATGGGACAATATCAATTCAGAAGTGCAAAAAATGATCACAGATTTAGAGTCGCGAGTCGACAAACTAGAGGGTAAAGAAAATACTGAATAAGTAGGCGGTCTTCTATGGATTTAAAAATGCTGAAAGATGAATATTTAAAAATTGATACCGATCAAGATGACGCCTTGCTTAAATCCTTAATTACTGCAGCAAAGGGATATATCAAAAATGGTATAGGACGTTATGTGGAAGGAAATGCACAGTATGCGCTTGTAACAGGCATGCTTGTTGCTCATTGGTACGAAAATCGAGGGGTGTATGAGTCAGGCGTTTCCGGCTCATCCATCCCTTTTACTATTCGGGATCAACTAACCCAACTTCGCTATGTGGAGGCAGAAGAGGATGAAGAAGATAAGCGAGTTGAATCGTCGCTTAACCTTTCAAGTAAAGAAAAGGGTACAGGATGACGAGCTGAATTGGAATGAATCCTATGAAAATGTCTTTGAGACATGGGGTTCAATTGAAGGATTTTCCGGCACAAAATCAGATACGCTTGTTGCCGGTGCGTTAGGCGTTAAGTCACCAAAGAAAATAACAATAAGATACCGGGAAGATGTTACGCAAGATATGCGTATTCGTCATCGAACGGGAACCAATGACGCAGGAGAGCCAATATATCGCACTTTCGATGTAATGGATTTCAACGACATCGAAAATAAAAAGAAGCAACTTGAAGTCACATGCAATGAGGTCGACGTAAATGGCTGATATGGATATTGATGGATTTGATGATCTAACGAGATTTTTCAACAAGATAGGTGACGATATCGAAAAAGCTGAAAAGATTGCTCTTAAAGCTGGCGGCGAGGTGATAGCAGAGCATCAAAAACGGAACGTGAATAAAAGTTCAAAAAATCAACCTCACATGGTCGATAACATCACGGTTTCAGCTGCAAGAGAATCCAAAGACGGTGAGCTGTTTGTATCGGTTGGACCAAATAGAAAAGTCGCATACAGAGGACGGTTTTTAGAATGGGGCACGTCTAAAATGCCGCCGCATCCATTCATTGAAAAAAGTGCAATCGAAGGGGAGGGACAAGCTGTGAAGATCATGGAAAGAATTATCACGGCGCCTATTAAATGAGCTTTGATGCAAAGAAAGAATTGAGTGCAGCGTTAATAAAAAACGATGAATTAAAGCAGCTTGTCACGGGTGGTTTTCATAACCTTGTGGCCGATGATGTGGCCGCATTCCCCAGGGTTGTATTTTCAGAGATTACAAATAGGGATCAGGAATACAGAGACAACCACTCCGCAGCAAGTGAGGTTCGATTCCAGTTAAGCATATTTTCAAAAGCAGACACACGGAAAAACGAAACAGAAATAGCGAAACAAATAGATCGTCTTATGAAAGATTTAGGTTACGGAAGATATGATTCAGTCGATCTTTACGAAACAGATACAAAAATCTTTCACAGAGGCATGAGGTACGTCAAAACATTTTTCTAGGAGGGAAACAGATGGGGAAAACAATCTACGGATTAGACATGTTTCATTATGCTGAACTTATTCAGGATGATGACAAAGGACTTGAATATGCAAAGCCTGAAAGACTGCCAGGAGCTGTAAACGTCAAAGTCGATCCAAAATCAGAGCAGTCTAAATTTTGGGCTGATAACGGCGTCTATGATTCATTTAACAACATGGGTGACATTGACCTTGAGGCTGAACTAGCAGATTTACCTATTGAGGTACAAAATAAGATTTTCGGTCACAAGGTCGAAAATGGGATTTCTTTTGCCAGTTCTGATGACAAGGCCATTTTCTTGGCTTTCGGCTTTAGAGCAAAAACATCTACAGGCGGGCATAGGTTTTATTGGTTCTTAAAGGGATTACCTGAATTGCTGGCTAATGAAAATAAAACCACAGAAGGTAAAGCAGATCCTGAGACAGCAAAATTTAAAGCAGGTTTCATGACGCTTCAAAATAAGAAAGGTAAAAATCGTTGGAAGGCTCAAGCTGAGTTCGACGAAGGCTTTGACCCGGATGAATGGTTTAAACAAGTTGTATACGACGGTGCGTCGTTTTCAACGGGAAAAGATACAGAGGATTCCACAAGTTCAGTAGACATTGGAAAGGGCGTTTAATAACGCTCTTTTTTATTTTGTAATCGGGAGGCAATAACATGGAAGCATTGACAATAGATCTACATTTAAATGGAAAGAAAAAGAAGTTCTCGACACCTAACTTTATCACAGGTGCCTTGTTTAGAACGGCTGTAGAAATCGTGGAAGACTTTGAATCGAACGATCCTGAAAGATTTCATACGAGTGCTCAAACCGAGTTCATTTGTAACGTGTTTGGAAACAAGTTTACTGCAGAGGAATTCGATACAGGTATTGACGCACGTCTTTTGACCAAAACCATCTTTGCGACCGCACAGTATGTCATCGGGAATATCGCTGAGGCAAGCAATATATTGAATCCTGAAACCGCAGAGGAAGCAGAGCCGGGGGAGTAAGTTTGTCCGATGCTGTCCTTGATATGTATAACGCATTAGAGGACATTGGCTTTACTCAAAATCAGATAGACGAAATGGACATTGTCTATCACTTAAAACGCCTTGCACGAAGGAAAGAAGCGAGTAAAGAAAAGCCAAGTAAGAACGCTACAGCATCGGATAAGCCTTTATACATTGATCAGATACCTGGACTGTAAAAAGGTGGTGAGGGATTGAGCAAAGACATTAAAGTAAAGCTGTATTCTAATTCGTCCCAATTTAACGGGGAAATGAAAGCAATTGCCGTTCAAATGAAGAACATAAAGTCTGAATTTGAAAAGAATCGGACTGCCGTCGGTGTGTGGGGTAATGAACTGAAAACGTCGCAAACAAAAGTCAGAACCCTTTCACAGCAATTAGATCAGCATAAAATGAAGGTCAAAGCACTTGAAAGAGCTTATGCAGATTCAGCCGTTAAGAAGGGGAAGGACGCTAGAGAAACCCAAAATCTTGCCCGTCGGTTGAACTATGCAACAGCTGAAATGAATAAAACGCAAAATGCGTTAACACAAACGACCAACAAAATTAAGAAGATGGAAGCTGAAATAAAACGAACCTCTTCTTCGCTTTATAAAATGGGCCAAAGAATGAATACAGTTGGCAACAAAATGAGAAGTACCGGTGCTTCGGTAGCGATGACTACCGGTGTTGCTTTCGCTAGCTTGGCCCTCCCACTGAAAGATGCTGTGGAAGTGGGCATGTCATTTGAAACGCAAATGAGCAAAGTTAAAGCTATTTCAGGGGGAACAGCTGCAGAAGTTGAAAAGCTGAAAAACCAGGCTAAAGAGTTGGGGGCAACAACTGTTTTCACTGCCAGTCAAGCAGCAGACGCACAAAGCTTCCTGGCGATGGCCGGATTTAAAGCAAACGACATTTATGCAGCGATGCCAGGTATGTTGAATTTAGCAGCAGCAGGTCAACTAGATTTAGCCGCCGCCGCCGATATTTCTTCTAATATGATGCAGGCTTTTGCAACGAAAGCATCGGAAGCTGGGCACGCATCTGACGTAATTGCATACGGCGCAGCAAATGCAAACACGAATGTGGAGCAAATGGGAGAGGCCATGAAGTTCCTTGCACCTAACGCCAATTCACTTGGTTGGGGCCTAGAAGAGTCAGCGGCCGCAGTCATGGCGTTTGGTGACGCAGGTTTACAAGGGTCTATCGCAGGACAAGCCTTTGGTACGTCTTTAATTAGGTTAGCGACACCAGCTAAAAAAGCTCAAAAAGAAATTGATAGATTAGGCTTTGCGTTCTTTGATGCGGCGGGAGATATGAAGAGTATGCCGGAAGTTGTGGCCGAAATGGAAAAGGGCATGAAGGGTATGACGAAGGAACAGCAAGCCGCAACCTTAAAAACCATTGTCGGCGCTGAATCTTATAAACATTGGGCTATTCTTCTGCAAAAAGGCAGCAAAGCACTGAAAGAAAATACTAAAGCCTTAAAAGAATCAGACGGTGCCGCAAAAAAAATGGCCGACACAATGCTTGATAATGCGCGGGGCAGTATCATTGCTTTCCAGTCTGCAGTTGAAGGGGCAAAGATTAAGCTTACTGAAAGTCTACTTCCTGCACTTGGGAACCTAGCTGAAAAAGGAGCAGACATCGTTTCCATGTTTAACAAAATGGATTCTGCCACAGCTCAAACGGTTGCTAAAACTGCGTTGTTTGCTACGGGAGTTTTGGGGGCCACAACAGCAGTTGCAACGCTGACGATGGGTATCGGTGCGCTCTTAGCATTTACGGGTCCGGTGGGGCTTGCCATAGTTGGTGGAACGGCTTTACTAGGAGGCATTGCCGTTGCGACGTATGCTTACAATGAGCAGCTGAAAAATCAAAAGAAACGCCAAGAAGAAGCAAAAGAATCGGCTCTTCTATATGGTGAGGGCGTTTCTAAAGCGACACAAAAGGCAGCCGGTTCATATGTGAACCTACGCGAAAAAGCTACGTCGCAATTGTTCCAACTGACACAGGTTTCAGGAAAAGAAGCCGAGAAGATGGCAAGCAATCTATTGTCTACTTATCAAAAAATGTCCACTTCACTTATTAAGGAGTTAGAAGGATTTAAGACTGATGCAATAGCAGTTCTCAAAGGACTATTTGAAGACCAGGAAAAAGAGACAAAGAAAATCGGAGAAGATTGGACAGATCAATTAGTTGGTAACATCGACAAGGATGTTCAAAAAGCACGAGAGAAAATGCGCCAACTTGAAAAATTGAAGGATGAAACAGGTTTATTATCATCAAATATGAATGCTTCACAAAAGAAACAATTTGATGGCATTATTTCATTCTTTCAACAGGCGACGAGTAAGTTTGCGGCCAATCAAAAAGACGCATTGGCTATTCAACAGAGGGTTTCCGAGAGTCAAAACAAGCTCTCTTTTAAAAATGCAAAAAGCTACAATGATCAAATCACAGAGCTATACAAAGAAGGTCAGAAAGCAGCGAAAGAAGACCGAGACTATAGAATTAAAGTCTTGGATGAAGCTATTGTAAAAGATGCAAAAAATGCTGAAAGATACAAAGCGTTAAAAGCGAAAACGAATGCCGATTACCAAAAGGATCTTGCTAAGAACCTAGAAGCGTATAAAAACAATTCAAAAGCGTTATTTGATCAAATGGCTCAAGACGGGAAACTGCTGGACTTGGAAACAGGAAAAGCCCTTGAAAAGCAAAAAGAGTATTCCAGTAATTCAATGGGGATCTTTGTTGAAATGGAAGAAAGTGAAGCAAAGTACCAAGAACGATGGGCCGAAAAACAAGTAGCATTCTTACAAAAACTTGGAGACAGCAAAGAAGAAGCATTAGAAAAAACGAAACAAGCGCTTATAGAGTTTAACGAGGGATTGGGCCGTTCTACAGAAGAGTCAGCGAGCAAAGCAAATGAAGCGATTGAAAAGATAGAAAACGAATTCAACCGTGCAACATCTGCCCGTGAATCAGGAAAGAAAATGGGCGATGAATTCGCAGATGGCATAACAGCTGCGACGCCTAACACGTTAGCAAGTGGGTCGATCCTTAAACAAACACTGGATCAAAAATTGCGAGAAGAAAACGGCACCCCTAGAATTGCAGGACAAGAAAAAGGTCAATCGTTTAGTGAAGGTATTAATTCGTCAAAAGTTAACGTATCTAACAGTGGTACAGTTCTGCAGCAAGCACTAAAACAAAAGTTAAGTGAAGGCAATGCAGGAGCTAAAACATTCGGCTCACAAAAAGGCCAATCATTTAGCGCAGGTATAAGCTCAACAAAAGGCAGCACAAGCACTGCAGCAAGTAGCGTAAACCAAACAGCGTTATCAAACCTAAACAAAAATACCACTCAAGCTACTCAAGCAGGAGAGACAAAAGGGAAAAGTCATAGTGCGGGAATAACAAGCACAAAGGGCGCCAATACGTCTGCAGCATCATCCGTTAGTGCGTCAGCAACAGCCCAACTTGCCAAAACAACCGATGGCGGAGGCGGACAAAAAGCAGGGAATCAATTCGCGTCGGGCATTCGTAGCCAAGCCGGAAACGCTAGTAATTCGGGTAGCACCGTAGCACAATCAGGAAAACAAGGCTTATCAAGCGTGAAAACAACTGGCACAGGTGCCGATTTTTCTAAAGGTTTTGCTAACGGTATTCGTAGCATGGGGGGCACAGGCGGTACGATATGGAAAGCTGCATGGGCCATCGGTAAAGTTGCAATACGTTCGCTGAAAGATTCCATACAATCAAAATCACCTGCAAAGAAGACCATTGCAGAAGGTGTGAACTTTGGCGATGGGTTTATCATTGGGCTTGGAGAAAAAGCGCAGGACGTGAAAAAGAGCACTGCAGCTATGGCGCAAGGTGCTATGACGTCCTTTAAATCTGAAATTAATAGAATGGCGTTTAACATCCAGGGGGCAGCAGATGAAATAAACACGATGCGAGCCGAACTGACCGTGAGAAATGAGATTGATACGCCTGTATTAAACCAAAAGCTAGATGCCCTTATTAGTCTTCTATCAAACAATTTACAAACGAACAATGAAAGCGTAAGTGCTGCAGGGCAAACAATCAAAATCCATCCTGCGCCTGTCATTATTGGCGGTGAGCATTTAGCAGACATCGTTTTTAATCAAGGAGACACATCTATTCTAGACAAAAAGAGCGCTCAAAAATATGAGCAGAATGCCTATAAAGGAGGGCTGAAAAGATAATGGATCTGTATATTGATTTCAGAGATGGTTTAGGGGAGCAACCTTTGTCAGGGTTACTGCCCTATTTTAAGTTGCTTAGCTTTGCACCTGACGCGCCAAGCACTGACAGGGAGCTTGTACAGTTAACGAGGTTTAACGGACTTGTACCGACGCAGCACCCGCGCGACATAGTGTACAAAGAAAGGTCTATCAAGGTTGAGATATTGCTTGATGCTAAAATCGCGGCAAACTTTTATCAGTATAGACATGAGTTTTATAACTTGGTTGTTCAGCCCTCTTGGTATTACATTTCTTGTGATCTTCTTCCTGGGAGGCGTTTTGCGGTTACATGTGACGGAGGGTTTCAGATACCGAAGGAAAAGCAAAAAAACCAGGTATCTTTCCAAGTAGATTTTAACAATATCACAGGGTTAGCAGAGTCAAAAGGCACTTCTTTAAGCGCACAAAACTTTTCTAGTGAAAGATGGTTTTCAGGAATGGGTATCCAAAGGCGCGACGATCTACAGTACCGTTTTAAAAACAAAAAGCGTTTCAGTGTGTTCAATCCTGGTTTACCCATTAATCCAATGCAGCATGATTATAACGTGCTGCTAAACGCAAAGGGAAAAAACATAACGATTATCAATCACACGAATAACGAAAGATTGAAAATAGAAGCCGAACTGAAAAAGTCACAGCAAGTCAGAAACCTGAAACAGTATACCGTTGTCGGTAATAAAAGATTGAAAACGTCGGGAAGGCTACCGTCCTTAGATAAAGGCATGAACGAGTTTGAGATACAGAACACCAATGATTTTGAAATTGTATTCGATACAAGATTTTATTTTCCGTAAAAGGGGGATGTCATGGCTGCAGCAGATTTTATAAAGAAACTAGCACCAGGAGCGCAGAAAGTCTATAAAAAATATAATGTCCTAGCGAGCCTTGTCATTGCTCAAGGGTGCTTAGAAAGTGGTTTCGGATCAAGTGGTCTTTCTAAACAAGCAAATAATTTGTTTGGAATTAAAGGGACATATAACGGTAAATATGTTCTCATGTGGACAAGCGAACAAGATAAGAAGGGGAACGTTACAAGGATACAAGCGAAATTTAGAAAGTATCCATCTTACGCGGAGAGCTTAGCTGATCTTGGGAGTCTATATACTCGTTTGAGTCGCTATAAAAATGTGGTAGGTGAAAAAGATTACAAAAAGGCTACTGCAGCAGTTTCAAAAGCTGGATACGCCACGGATATCAACTATGCAACAAAATTAAACAGTATCATTTTTACTTACAAACTCACACAATACGACACCTTTGATGATGCGCCAGATGAACCAAGCGAACCTGAAACACCACCTAAACCGACATATCCAAGCAAGGAATATCAGGGAAAGGACGTAGAGTTAAACGACGGACTACCTTCTGATATTGATTTTAGGCAGCTGCATGTCTCAACCAAAGACGGCAAGGAACTTGTGGAAATCGTGGGCGCAGTATTGGAGCTTCAAGACGATACAACAGGTAAGAAGAGTTTCACATTTACCCTTCTACGGACTGAGGATAATGGGGCAGAATTTGATTTGCTTGTTCCAGGGAACATACTGTATTTAGACGAGAAAGTATACAACCATCAAAAGTATTACATTACAGACATTGAGCTTGATCAGAGCAGGAAAAACGTGCTGCAGAAAAAGGTAACGGCCAATCATGTGTATACTGTTCTTCTTGTAAATAGCAGAGTCGAGGAAAAAACGTCAAAGAAACTGAACATCAAAGAAGCCCTAGACATTGCACTTGCGGACACACCTTTTCAATATGTTCTCAAAGAAAAAGAATCAGCATTTGATACGGTTGATCAAGACGGCTTCGGCGAAAAGAATAGAATCGAATTAATGGATCAGATCGTTGATGATTATGAAATAGAGCTTGATGTAAACAACTACGTCATCTATGTATATAAAAAGATGGGAAGAGTAGTAGATTACACTTTCGACAGCCGATACAATATGCCAGGCTTTAAGTTGAAGATCAATGATCAAAACACATCAACGCGCGCTTGGGGTTATGGGGCAGAAAAGAAAGCTAAGAAAAGTGATACTAAAACGAACGAGGATGAAAAGGAGAAAGAGCCTGAATACGAATTTGAGCCTATCCTATACATCCATCCTGATGAAGATAAGTTACTTATTGAGGGAAAGCCGCGCTGGGGTGAGCCGATAAGAGACGACACAGTAAAAAAGGCAAGCAACATGGTATCTGCTTTGAAAAAGCACGTAAATCCATATCCTGACGTGGTCGTTGAGGCAGAATACCAGTATATTTATGAGCCAGCACTACAAGGAATAGAAGAGGATTTTTGGAAGGGCGACACAATACATGTCATTGCTGATACGGCGAACGGGATCACGTTTGAAGACGATGTAAGACTAGTGTCTGTCACCTATAATCCCCTTAATCCTTATGACAGCCCTAAAATGACTTTTGCCAACTTCCGAAAAGACATTCAAGATTATCAAGTAAGTCAGGCGCGGCAGATTAAGCAGCAAAAAAGATATATAGATCAGTTGATGAGAACGCTCAATTAAGAGCGTTTTTTCTTTTGGAATTGAAAGGAGTGAATAGATTGGTCCGGCTTAAAAAGGATTATGACACAACCCGTAACTCGGTCTACGAATCCCAATTGCGTGGGGATATGAAGACAATTGAAAACGAGCTTAATAAAAACGCTACAGAATTATACTCTCATAAGAACCATGAAAAAGCGCACTCTTCTAATCAGATTAAACATGGGCTATTTACTGTTGCCAACAGGATTGACAATGTGTGGGCTAGATTGACAAATCTTGTATTGAACCATGATGGCAAGGACGTAAAAGAGGTTGTAGATATACGAGTCGCAACGGACGCTAGTATACACAAGACGGCTAAAGATCGCCTAGACTACGAGTTTGCAATCATGAATAGTCGATTTGTTTATAAAAACGCACTTACCTTCGGTGTTGATCCAACAGGTAAAAAACCTTCGGCGGCAGCTATTCAGAAAGCGCTGGATGAGATACACCGTCAAGGCGGTGGGCAGTTAATCATTCCCGACGGAATATATTTGATTGAAAAACGAATGGTCGTTTATGAAAACACACGGGTTACAATGGCGCATAACTGTGTTCTACTGCGTGGTTGGGCTGGCGGATTTTTTATTAATGGGTTACCAACGGATCATTTCAAAGGCTATAACGGGCGAGGTAATATCATCATAGAAGGCGGTACACTTGATGGGAACTACGCCAATATAGGCAAATATCCTACAAATGCAATGGACTCAATCATCTTAGGTCACGCGTCTAACATTATAATTGATCGCGTTATTTTTAAGGACACGATCACGGCTCATGCCATTGATGCCAATGGAATTAATAATTTACAAATAACAAATTGCAAGTTCCGAGGCTTCATTGATTTAAGTCCTGCTAAAAACAGACCTTATTCTGAGGCAATCCAGTTAGGAGAATTTACGAAAGCAGGAATGAATCAATTTGGTGCATTTGATGGAACACCGAACAAAAATGTATTAGTGGCTCATAATGAATTCGGTAAATCCGACCTGCTTGGTGCATGGGGGTGTGGTTCAGGAAACCATTACACAGTTTATGATGTTTTTCAAACTGATATTACAATTTTCGACAACACCTTTGAAGACTGTGGCTTCGCTGGAATTAGAACATTCAAGTGGGGTGAAGTGAAGATACTTGATAACAGATTCAAGCGCTGTCGTGATTGTGTTAGGATCACGCAAGCAAACGGAGGTATTGAAAGTTCTAAAAATATCGACGGAACTCAGAAGGATCGACCACAAAGTGCTCAAAACGTATTGATACGAGGAAACGATTTCTACGATTATCGAGACTATGCAATCCTGACTTTCGGGCAGATTTATAAAAAGGAAATTGCATGGAGTGATGGCATTAGAATACTCGGAAACTATTTCCATCTCAAAGCGCAGAGCAATGGTCAACATAAAAATGAACAAGCAATTAAACTTGTACATGCTAAAAATGCACGTATATCTGAAAACAGATTGTACGGCGGTCGTCGTGGAATATGGATCGAAGGGTGTTTTAATACATTTGTGGAAAGCAACGAGATTTCTAATATGGATACAGAGGCAGTATTCATTGAAAAAAGCAGAGATAAAACATCCACTGTAACGAAATCAGCCCACGTTACAATAAGCAGAAACGAGATTAACTCTACAGGTCGAAATGGGATATATGTACAAAATTGCGATTACTTTGACATTTGCGACAATAACATTTTCAACACCAATAAAGAGCAGGATAAAGCAAAAGGTCGTGGTGGTATCTACGTTGGCAGCGGATACGACGGACGAATCGAAAACAACCGAATTCGAGGAGTCGAAAAATCATTTGCGATACTTGTAGACGCTAAAGCAAGGGAAGTTAACGTTGCTAATACTAAGGGGACAGGTAGAGTCATTGTTCAAGGTAGCAACTTCAACGGATATTATGGTACTAAAAATGACGATTACATCCGAAAAATTGTCACAAAGGAGGCGTGATGATGGTAACTAAAAACGGGACATTGTCTTTTGATGTAAATGCCTATTCAAGTTCAAGCGTCTCAACCAGTATTAATTTTTGGACACAGGATCGTCAGACTGCTCGGTTGATATTCAAACTCACGAAAGATGGCGTGCCGTTACCTCTAGCAGCTGTCACAGGGAAACTTGTATTAGTGATGTCTGACGGCAGCCGATTCATTAGGGACGTAACGATAGTTGATAGAGTGAATGGTCACGCCGAATACGTTTTATCAGACAAAGAGGTCAAGCATTATGGAAATGTACAAGCTGAGCTGAATTTGTATTATACAAATGATCAATCTATGTCTGTCCATCAGTTCTCTTTCAAAATATCTAAGTCTCTTATAGATCAAGAGATTGTGCCGATTACTGAGTATTATGTGGATGAATTTGAGGCGTTAAGAGAGAAAATAAACTCGTTGTATGAAGAGTCTATACAAACGATTGATGATCTGAGGGCCAAGTTCGAGGACTTGGAAAAAATCGAAACTAAACAAGGCGCGCAGTCTAAAGCAGATGCAGCACTTGCAGCAGCAAAAGAATATGTTGATCCGCACCTTGGAAACAAAAAGATTCACGTAACAGAATCAGACAAAAACAAATGGAATAATGGCCAGATCTATAAACTAACGCAAGATTCAGGGACACGAAAATTGATACCTGATGGTGCTGACTTATTAACATTGCCGCCGGGGTTGTATTACGGGATTAACAACAGACTTTTAAATAATCCCGATCCATCTGATATTGGGTGGTTTAATTATGACATATCGGAAAGTAATTCAGATCGAAAAATGATTATAGCTGTAGCGAGCTATAAAAACACGATGTGGTTTAGCACTGTTCACGGTGATGTTTTCAGAGGTTGGAAACGAGTCCTCACAGACGCTGATACTGTTACTTCGTGGAAGGTCCCCTCCCTATCCAAAGGTTGGAAGCAATATGTATCATCAGACGGCATTCCGCACACATTACGTTACTCAAAAGATGCTTTGGGAGTCGTGGAGATCATTGGGTCTATTACTGGTGGGGTGATAGGTAATGATGTCGAGGCATTTACACTGCTTGATGGATTCTTGCCCATGCAGCCAATGCACTTTATTGGTATCGCATCCAGTTTGGGAACACCGGGTGTACCACAATATCACCGAACCTATATAGGTACTGACGGTCGAGTTTGTGTTCAATCTTGCTCGAATACGGTGAATCCCAATGAATTTATTACGTTTGGATTCCGTTTTAAAGCAAAGTAACAAAGGGAGGTGCGAATATGATCTGGGTTTATAAATATGATGAAAATTACATTTGGCAAGCTGGTAAAGATATTTTAGTAGATGTAGAAAACGGAGAAAAAATACCCAAAGGCTATACAGATAAACAGCCGCCAGATGGGCTATTTATTGCAAAGTATGATCCCAATAAAGAAGAATGGTTTGAGGCGGCATCTAAAGAATACATGGATAGTTTGCAGCCTGATCCACCGCCACCAGATGATGTAGCGCTGCTAAAAGAACAAGTCGCTCTCCTTACATTGCAGCTTTCGCAGCTGCAGAAAGGCGGGGCATCATGATTTATCCAACGGCGGCCGACATAAAAGTATTTTGGGATTGGGGCGTTTTGAAATCATGAGGGAATACGTGTCATTGAAAGTGATAAGTAAAACAGAATTTGAAGAGATCACAGGATTGAAGTTTGAAAAGCCTGCTGTCTCTGTGGATTTAGGTTCAACAGCATCTTAACAGGTGCTTTTTATTTTGCCTTCTTAAAGGAGGTGATTAACGAAATGGAGGAAACGATAGTGTTTATTAACTTTGAAACTTTAGATTTAGCGAAGACTTATTTATTTGGCGGAGTGAAATTTTTAGACTTGCTCTTGCTGCTAAGCGTCATCGACGTGTTGACTGGAATTATCAAAGCTTGGAAAGTTGGCAAACTACGCAGCCGTACAGCATGGTTCGGTTATGTTCGTAAAATGCTTAGTTTTGTTGTCGTGATTGTGGCTAATATCATTGATCAAATTATGGGACTTAACGGAGTGCTGACCTTTGGTACAGTGCTTTTTTATATCGCCAATGAGGGGTTGTCTATCGTAGAGAACCTTGCACAGATCGGCGTTAAAATTCCGGCTTCCATTACAGACCGTCTTCATGTGATCGAAAACGATAGTCAAAAAGATGAATCAGAAAAGAAAGCTGCTGAGTAATCGGCGGCTTTTTTCTATATAAAACAATTTGAAGGAGTAGATGAACATGACAAAGAAAATTATGCTTGATCCGGGACACGGCGGACATGATCCAGGCGCAGCAGCAAACGGGTTGAAAGAGAAGGATCTTGTATTAAAGATTGTAAAGAAAACAAAAGCGATTCTTGAAAAGGTATACGGGGCAACAGTTAAGCTCACAAGATCAACTGATGTTTATATTGATCTGTCCCAAAGAGCAAGACTAGCAAATAATTGGGGTGCTGATTATTTTGTGTCTATCCACATCAATGCTGGTGGAGGAACGGGTTTCGAGACGTTTCGTTTTGATAAACTATCTGCAGCATCTGGCACTGGAAAGCAGCAAAAGATTGTGCATGATGTGATTCTTAGCAAAATCAAAGATAAAACATCAAACCGCGGAACCAAGTCTAAAAATTTAGCAGTTTTAAGAGAAACAAAGATGCCTGCGATTTTGACAGAGAACCTTTTTATTGATCGAAAAGAAGATGCTGCGTTGCTGAAACAAGAGTCGTTTCTGAATTTGTTAGCCGAGGGACATGCAGAAGGAATCGCGGCGGCTGTCGGTATAAAAAAGGTGTCTTCTTCAAATAAAACAAAGCCTACTAATAAACCAGCGCCAAAAGGCGTTAAAATGGCCGTGGTGAAGCCGAATGCTGACGGGTGGCTATGGGTTTATGATAAGCCTAGTTGGTCAGCGAAACATAAAAAAGTAAAGCCAGGAGAGGCTTTTACAATTGATAAGACTGTGACAGTTAACGGATCAAAAATGTATAAACTTAAATCGGGACTGTACATCACTGCTGCATCTAAATATATTGAAGTTAAAAAGAAGTAAAGAGAAAAGCCCTTCCTTATTGGAGGGGCTTTTTTGTCTATTGTTTTTAGAAGAAGTATATGACCATTTTTTTGAAATTTATTTAAATCTCAAGTCACTTTAAGCATGAATATAATAGTCTGGTTCTTCATCCATTTTCTTCAAAAAATCTTCGAGTGATGTTGCAATTTTCTTTTCAAAATAGTATACAGGACAAATACCGTTCTCTTGTTCTTGGTCTAAATCTAGAGTGATATATGTTCCCTCACCAACTTCAAAAAATACTAACATGTTCTCGGGGTATAGTTCCCTAATGCTTGAATCTATAAAATCGTCCTCATCTAGTAAAAAATCAGCAACACTATGTGGATCCATTAACCTATCTCTATGGGTTTTATCAAGATTACAAATAAATCCATACCCTACTTTTAAATAAAACTCTCTTAGTTCATCAGGAAATTTTTTCCCCACTCTCTTTTCTGCTTCAATAACATCATCTTCTAGGCGATATATAACGTGCTTTTTCTTTTCGTTTTGTGGGTCATCTATGTCTGATACATATTTATTGAAGAATTCAAAATCATACATAATCTCTTTCCTCCATATGAAATTTTATTATAATATTAATCATTTAAACAATTTTTTTTCTGGACCGTCTTTACGATGAATGCCACTTTGATGCTCGTCTGGTCTTTTGGCTGGATGGATGTTATACCATTCATTTGGACCGCCATGCTCATTTTTTATAACATGATGTGCATCATACCTATCACCTTTTTGAATATATACTCGCCCTCTTTTTGAAAGTACCGGTTCTGAATATGTAGGCCATTTTTGACCTGTGTTCTTTTCCCATTCATCAATTAATCCGTCTTTTTTTCGTTGAAAGTCTTGCCTGTGTTTCATTACATCTTCTCTAGGTAATTTATTGGAATAATCATTTTCTTTCAACTCTTTTTTAAGAAGGGTTCTTTGATTATCTGGTATTTTTCTTCCTGTAATACTTTCAACGTCTTTGATATAGTCTTTTACTCCATGTATCTTTTCGGAGTTTCTCGTGCCTTTGACCCTTTTTTCAACAGTCTCAACCCTCTTTACCACATTCTTCCCTTGATCAATCTTAAAAACATATTTCCCGCCTTTAATGATTTTCATCAATGGGATGATAGAGATTGCGGATAGGGCTTGGTCTGTGCTGCTGATGTTTTGGTTCGTTTCAGGGTCTTTGCCTGTGATGGCTCGGTAGCCATCGTAAATGCCGCTGTATTCTAGGACGATGTTTTCGGCGGCTGAGACGACTTCACCATCTAAGATGCGTTTGACGTTTCCATGGCTTCGGCTTGCTGGGATGTGGTCGACTTCTTCGATTCTAACTTTACCATTTGCGATATACGTTCGGATGATTTGTTTATTGGCGTAAACGGTATAACGCCCGCCAATGTAATCAACCTCTGATGGGTCTACGACGACTTCATCTGCGATATCGAACTCTTTGAGTTTTTTGATGCCTTTTACATTGTATAGTTTACCATTGATGACCCGGATGTCTCCATGAATCCGTTTTTTTCTGTTCAAGGCTTCTTTTTGCAACGGGGTAAGCGATGGGTCGTTGGCTTTTACTTCTGTGTGGATGTTTCGACGTGTATCATTGCGAACAACCGTATCCACATTTGAATGCTCTTTTTCATTCAGCTTTTTTAGCATGACCATCATTGGATTTTCATCGGGATTGTCTATTTTTTTATCTAATTCGTTTAGGTTACTACTGATTTTTTTGTCTTCCTCATCTTTGAGAATGGATCCTTTTTGATAACTGGTGATCTCGATTTTTGCACCAGTGAACATCGTGCCTAGAGTGTCTATGTATTCCTTCATTGTTTGGATGGAGTTCTTGGTTTCATTCAAAGCACTTGCTTGTTCTCGGTCAAAGGCATGGAGCGTGCCGATGGTTTTTGAGATGTTCATCCAGGCTTTTTGGTAGCTGGCTTGAAAAGCAGACTCGTCCACACTTGGTAAATCAATGATATGGCTGACCTTGCCGATGGCGCTGCTCGCATCTGACACGATATGAGATACAGCTCGTTCGGCATTTTTTAACCCTTGATCCAGCTCATGTTCGAGAAACGATTGTGAGATAAAGCCATTTTCATTTGATTCAAATGCGTGAAGTGCATTCTTTATCTTTTTGAGTGCACTGCTGTATTCTTCAAGGGTGACTTGAAAGAATTGCAAGAAAGGGATATGACACTCTGCATAAAACGCTCGAATGGCTTCTCCAGCCTCACCCTTTAATGCGCCATCCAGTGAAATGATTCGATTGATTTGACTTTCAAGGGATTTCATATGTTGTGATTGTTGTTTTAACTGTGTCAGGGTTTGATCAATTCCATGATGAAAAGCCTGAACATCTAAGGTTTTCATGGCATTCTCCTTTAATGCTTGGTTACAATCATTAGCGATTTTACCATTATACGGAGATTGATTGGGGGATAAATACTGAAATTCCGTGAAAATGAAACAATTTACATAGGTGATAAAGACTAGACGTTCAAATAACGAGTGTGGAAGAGTTTGAAGGTGTGTGTTATCACAAATAAAGAAAGATAGAAGAAAGACTGCTCTTATAATTAAAATCTCCATAAAATTTAAAAATCTGTTAAAAGACCACCCTATAGCAAGGTGGTCTTTTAACAGATTAGTATTAAAGTGCTTGATGAAAACATAATTATAAGTTTCGCGCTCTCTTCGCTGCTTTATTAGCTTCATGTTGTTTTGCATTTGCTCTATTGAGTTTGCTGTCAAAATGAGACGAATTGATATTATATTGGGCTTGTTTGCCCGCATGTTTATATGCGTAATCAGCTTCCTTTTGCAATTGTCTGGCTTTCCATTCTGCTTCCTTTTTTAATTTCTCTCTACTATTCGAATTATTCGAACCTCCGACAGAAGCTTTCCTATAACTACCTCTGTCAGAAGAAGTACTCCCCCCACTTTTAGACAAGAAAGCCGTAATCAAGAATATCAGATATAGTGTAGCGGAACCTACGTATAGTACAGCTTTCCATAATAATTTGATTAATTTTAGTATGAACCCTATTGCCTTAAGTGTATTTAATTTCGGGAAAAGTCTATCTCTTATTTTGACCAACACTATTACAATAAATAAACCAAGTAATGCTGCGGGAATCACAAGTATCAGACCGGTGGCTCCAAACGAATAGTTGTATGTATATATTGTTTCATTATTAGCATTCAAGAATTTGGTTAATTCTTTATCAGCAATATTATTAAAAATGGTAGTCAAAATCCAAGTGTAAACTATAAAGTGTAACGTCTTATAAAAACTTATATTTCTCCATATTTTCGATTCGTATATTTTATTCATAAGTTACCTCCCGTTTGTTTTATTTTACCAAAAACTCAATGTGTTTTATGTATTATCATAATAAAGTATTATAATAATACCACATTTATCATCTTACTTGTAAGTTTTAAAAGTTCCACTCATCTTATATTTTTTCATTTAGGGAATGTAAGTTCGGTTATAATGAATGAAACCCTTCAAGTCGAAGGGTTATTTTAAAGAAGATACTTTATCAGTGATTATCATATGTTCTCCCGAACGTTCGTATGAGAATTTGGCTAATGTTTCATCTTCATCTATATAAGGGACTTTCCAAAATACAGCTATCTGATTGACTGTATCATGATCTTTACCAATGTTTGCAGCTAAGTCATCACTATACATTTCAACCATGTTATAAGCTGTCTTACTTGTGTTCAATGCATCAAAAGATAAGTAAACAAGAGCAATTAACTTGTTCTTCTCACTCGCACCCATATCTTCGTTAATTTCAATTTTTTCAATCGATGTGGTTTTATAGTTCTCTTCGATAATTTTTTTGATTTCTATTTCTGCATCATCTTTTATTATATCTAACTCATCTTCTTCACTGTTATCTTCAACTTCTTCTGAGGTATAAACTTCATTTTTCTCTTCCTCTGCATCTTTATCTTTAGGCAAAGTTTCCTCCTCGGTTATAACATCAGAATTGTTAATCTTTAAATTTATTTCAGCAGTAGCTTTTAGTTCTGAGTCACCGCTAATCTGTGGACCAGTGAGGTTAGAACCATTGTCTCCTAAAATTTCTTGAACAACTTCAGTTTGTTCAAGAACCGGTAGTGTTTCGACATATACAATATATTTCCCATCATCAAATACTCCGTCATCTTCATTAAAGAATTTATACTCGATAGATCCACCCTTTTGAACAACTGAATTAACTATTGAGTTTTTATGAGAATTTTTGTGTTCAAGACGAATCCTTAATTTCGTACCTTTAGGTAAGTTGCTTTTCCCACTAATGATAATAATTTTATTGTTTGTGATTTCTTTATCCAAAGTGATCTTTACGTTTAATTTTTCTTTAGTTTCAATACTCTCTTCTTTTTTACTAGAGTTACTTGTGGAAGTGTTTTCTGTTTTGCCACAAGCAGATATGAATAAGGCGCATAAAATCAAAAGGAGAAAAGTTTTAATAAGATTCAAAATAGACCCTCCAAAACAAATATTTTCCAATTAAGTCTATCATATTATCGAATTGAAAAGAGGAGAAAATAATTTTTTTCCAAATTAAGAATATTACGGAATTGATGGTCAGGATGTTATAATTTAGTAAGAACAATTCACAATTGGGGTGTGTTATATGCATTTCCGCAAAGAATCAGTTGATGAAATCATCAAATATGACGATTACCCTTATAAGGTCTATACAAGGGTTTCGACAGACCGCGACGAGCAAATAAGTTCTAAGGAAAACCAAATTGACGTTTGCAGATATTGGATTGAGCAACATAATTACGAATGGGATGACCGTTCTGTTTTGTTAGACGATGGTATCAGCGGAACCGTCCTTGAAGATAGGGCAGCAATGAAATACATTTTTTCATTGGCGGAAAAGAAAGAAATAAAGATGGTGATTTTTAAATCTATCACTCGTCTTGCTCGGGATCTGAAAGACGCTTTATATATCAGAGAAATTTTGGTTTCTAATGGGGTTCGAGTAGTGACTCTTGAAGAGGACTATGACTCTCTTTACGAGAGTAAAGCGTCAATGAAATTTGAAATGTCTGCTCTGTTTGCGGAGCAGTTACCTAAGTCTATGTCAGTCAATATAAGTGGTGTACTTGCAGCAAAAGCAAGGCGCGGTGAACATTCTGGTCGAGTGCCCTACGGTTATATGAAAGAGGGTAAACACCTTGTAATTAACGAAAATGAAGCTCAAGTTATTAGATTAATTTTTCACCTCTATAATGACGAGGGCTTGGGCCATAAAAGGGTTACATACGCTTTGCAAGAAAAATGTAAGCTAGGTGAAATACCACCTCCAAAAAAACGTAGTAATTGGCAGCTCACAACAGTTCAAACCATTTTAAGAAACCCTATATATTGCGGTGTGCATATAGCTAATAGGCATACTACAATAAAAGTTGATGGTCGAAAAAAATTCATTCGGAATCCACCAGAAAAATGGACCGTTTACGAAGACTTTTGCCCGCCGATTGTATCAAGAGAGGATTGGGAAAAAGCAAATAATAAACTGACTGTCAATAAAAAAACTAAATTCACACCGTGGAATGAGTTGAGACAATTACTTATTTGTGGTAAATGTGGTTCTAATATGGTGATTATCCAAACGAGCAGAGCCAAAAAAAATGGTGAAAAAACGTATTGGAAATACGTTAAATGCAGTAATTACAGAAGAGCTGGTCAAGAAGGTTGTGTTAACCATGTTCCAATTACTTATGAAGAGGTCAGGGATTTAGTAATTGAAAATCTAATCGAATTCTCCAAGGATATATCACATGATTACAAAAAAAATGCACTTGAACAAAAAGAGAAACAAATGAAGTCTGTTAAAGTAGAGTTGAAATCCTTAGAAACACAGAATAAAAGATTGCTGGAACTTTATTTAGAAGATCAGATTATTTCAAAAGCCGAGTTCCAAACAAAGCGGAATGAAATTCAATCTAATATAATTAAACTTGAACAGAGTTTATTTTCCTTACAGCAGGTCCATGATGAGAAAAGTTCAATGATGGAAATGCAAGCAGTTCTTCGAGAGCTTGAAGACAAAGAGAAAGATTTAAAGCATGTGTTTGATAAGCTCATTGATCATATTGTTATCCACCCAAACGGAAAAATGATTTTTCATTATAGATTTAAATGATCCTGTAAGTTTTACTCATTTGTAAAAGGTATGCTTAACAAATGCCATGCAAAAGCTAGGAGTCAAAGGTCGTTCACAGGCCGTAGTCGAGCTTCTGCGTATGGGTGAGCTAGAGCTCTAACGTCAGCCGGTTTTCCTTCCGCACCAGGGAGGAGCCGGTTATTTCTATATCGTTTCCATGAGTCTCTTCTTGCAATTTCTTTGAAAAACGAGGAAAATAGGAATGTACGTTTTAATCAAAGTGAGATGCTATAGTGAGGTATCAATGAAATGGAAACGAATGAGTCAGGTCATGTTGCAGAAATTGAAAAATCATTGCGCCATATTGCTGCAATCATTAAGCAAAAAGGTAGAGAAATTCTGAATCAATATACGATTACACCTCCTCAATTTGTAGGGCTTCAGTGGCTTTATGAATTCGGAGATATGACAATAGGTGAGCTATCACAAAAGATGTATTTGGCTTGCAGCACGACAACCGATTTAATTGACCGAATGGAAAAAAGTGAACTTGTTGAACGGGTGAAAGATCCGTCTGACCGCCGCGTGGTTCGCATTCATTTATTGCCTGAAGGCGAGCGGATCATTCAAGAAGTGATTGTCAAACGCCAAGAATACGTCAGTGAACTTCTAGGGGCTTTCTCAGAAGAAGAAGCCATCGTTTTCAACCAATCTTTAACGAAACTACAGCAGCAAATGAAAAGAAAATGAGGCGATTTTGTTGGATCAACCAATCGGCGTGATTGATTCCGGCGTAGGCGGTTTAACCGTTGCGAAGGAAATCATGAGACAACTGCCAAAAGAAAAGATTATTTATGTAGGCGACACAAAACGATGTCCATACGGCCCTCGAGCAGAAGAAGAGGTTCTTCAATATACATGGGAAATGACGCACTACCTATTAAGACACCACCATATTAAAATGCTTGTCATTGCGTGTAACACTGCGACGGCGATAGCACTTGATGAAATTAAAGCAACACTTGATATCCCGGTCATTGGCGTGATCCAGCCCGGAGCCCGCACAGCGATCAAGGTCACAAACAATCAGCATATTGGCGTGATCGGCACTGTCAATACGATCAAAAGTGAGGCCTATAAAGAAGCGTTGCTCTCTTTAAAAGCAGGACTAACTGTTCAAAGTCTGGCATGTCCAATGCTGGTGCCGTTTGTGGAAAGCGGTACGTTTTTAGATCATACAGCAGATGAAGTCGTAAAAGCTTCTCTTGAACCGATGAAAGAAAAAGGCATTGATACGCTCATTCTTGGTTGCACGCACTACCCGATTTTAAAAGAACCGATTCAGCGCTTTATGGGCAGTGGCGTCAACATCATTTCTTCAGGAGACGAAACAGCGAGAGAAGCGAGCACAATTCTTTCATATAAAGGGCTGTTAAATGATTCGCAGGAAGAGCCTGTTCATACTTTTTATACAACAGGAGAGCAGCAAAACTTTCAAAATATCGCTCAAGACTGGTTCGGCTACCTGCCAGGGAAGGTCGAAACGGTTTCGCTTGAACACGTATATCAGCAATAACCTACTTCTCATGGAAGTGGGTTATTTTTTTATGAAAAGGGTCTAATCCTCTGAGGGAGCTCGTATACATACTAGTACAAACCACTAGAGGAGGGTGAAGTATGCTGAAAAAAGGAACTACAGCAGCTGTTACGTGTATTGCGTCAGCCATGCTTTTATCAGGATGCGGATTGTTTCAAACAGACCAAGCGAAAACAGAGATTGATCCACCACAAAATGTCACGTTTGTGAAAGAAAATAAAGAAGAGAAACAAACAGCGAAAGAAGGAAAAGAAGAGAAGCAAGCAGATACCGTCATGAGAGAATTATATTTAATTGATAAAAATGGGTATGTTGTGTCTCAATCCATTCCGCTGCCGAAAAACGAAGGAAGTGCGAAACAAACACTTGAATACCTCGTAGACGGGGGACCGATTTCTAACCTGATGCCAAATGGATTCAGAGCCGTGCTGCCGGCGGACACGAGCGTATCTGTCGATATTAAAGATGGCACCGCGGTTGTTGATTTCTCAAATGAATTCAAAAACTATAAAAAAGAAGACGAACAGCGCATTTTGCAATCAGTCACTTGGACATTAACGCAGTTTGATTCGGTAGCGAAAGTCAAATTAAAGATGAATGGCCATGAATTAAAAGAGATGCCTGTGAATGGGACACCGATTTCAGATGATTTAAGCAGAGAGGACGGCATTAATATTCAGCACGAGGCTGCGGCTGATATGACATCGACAAAGCCTGTGACCGTCTACTATTTAGCTGAATCTGACAAACAGACGTACTATGTCCCGGTGACCAAAAGAGCACCAAAAGACGATGATGATCCAATTACAGCAGCCATTGATGAGCTCGTCTCTGGGCCAAGCAAAACAAGCCAATTGCTGACAGACTTTGATCAAGATGTGAAGCTCAATGATGTCCCGAAAGTAAAAGACGGTCATGTGACCCTTGATTTCAATGAATCCATTTTTGGCAGTGCAGATGAAAAGAAAAAGGTCATTTCACAAAAAGTTCTTGATAGCATTGTGCTGACATTAACAGAGCTGCCAGATGTGAAAAGCGTGTCTGTGAAGGTAAACGGAAAGGCAGAGCTTGTGAACGAAAAAGGAGCAGAGCTCACAAAGCCAGTTTCAAGACCAGAACAAGTGAATACAGGTAGTTTTTAACGTCACACATTGATATAATGGAGAAAAAGAGGCATGCACATTCGCTGCCTCTTTTTTATTCCAAGCGATTAGAACGGATCGAGGTTGTCAAAGTTAATAGGAGAACCCCGCTGACACCCGCGCGGAATGTATATTGTAACGGAGGTAAAACATGAGATTAGATGAAAGACAATACGACGAATTAAGAAAAATTGAAATACAGGCAGGCTACATTACGCACCCAGAAGGCTCTGTCTTAATCTCAGCGGGAAATACGAAGGTGATTTGTAACGCATCTATCGAGGACCGCGTACCTCCTTTTTTAAGAGGAGAAGGAAAAGGCTGGATTACAGCAGAATATAGCATGCTTCCAAGAGCAACGGCTCAAAGAACGATAAGAGAATCATCTAAAGGAAAAGTCACAGGACGTACAATGGAGATCCAGCGTTTAATTGGACGAGCTCTGCGCGCAGTCGTTGATTTAGAAAAGCTTGGTGAACGCACCATTTGGATTGATTGTGATGTCATTCAAGCAGACGGCGGAACACGCACAGCTTCTATTACAGGTGCATTTGTTGCCATGACACTAGCGATTCAAAAGCTTCAATCAGAAGGCGTTTTGAAAGAAAATCCGATCACTGATTATTTAGCTGCGATATCCGTCGGAATTGATTCTAAACAGGGACTTCTGTTAGATTTAAATTATGAAGAAGATTCTTCAGCTGAAGTGGATATGAATGTCATCATGACAGGTGCTGGACGCTTTGTTGAACTTCAAGGCACTGGCGAAGAAGCGACATTCTCAAGAGAACAACTAAACGGACTGCTTGATTTAGCCGAAAAAGGTATCAAAGAATTAATTGAAAAGCAAAAAGCAGTGACAGGAGAAGTTATCGAATAAAGAGAAGGGTTTGATCAGGATGAAAACTGCCATCATCGCAACGCACAATGCGGGCAAAGCGAAAGAATTCAAAGCCATTCTTGAGCCAAAAGGATTCACGGTCAAAACACTAGCAGACATCGGATTTACGGAAGAGATTGAAGAAACAGGACATACCTTTGAAGAAAATGCGATCATCAAAGCCGAGGCCATTCAAGCCAAAGCAGGTGAAATGGTGATTGCAGACGATTCGGGTCTGTCAATTGATTACCTTGGCGGAAAACCTGGCGTCTATTCAGCGAGGTATGCGGGCGAGCATAAAGACGATGCCGAGAACGTGGAAAAGGTGCTAAGTGAGCTGCAAGGCATTGAAAAAGAAGACCGCACTGCTAGATTTAGATGTGCCCTTGCTGTCAGTATACCGGGGAAAGAAACAAAAACGGTAGAAGGATCAGTAGAAGGCTTTATCGCAGAAGAACCGATCGGCGAAAACGGCTTCGGATACGACCCAATTTTCATCGTCAAAGACAAAGACCAGACGATGGCCGAGTTATCACCAGAGGAAAAAAACAAGATCAGCCATCGAGCGGTCGCGCTTCAAAAGCTTTCATCATTGCTAGACGCAAATGAATAAGGGGGAATGAAGCCATGAAGATACTCATCATTAGTGACAGTCATGGACTCACAGACGAACTTCAAACCATTGCTAAACGGCATGCGGCTGAAGTGGACATGATGATTCACTGCGGAGATTCAGAACTCGAAACGAACCACCCAGCACTCGAAGGATACAAAGTCGTCAAAGGAAATTGTGACTTTATGGGCGATTTTGAAGAAGAGCTCCTGCTCCCACTCGACGGAGGCGGAAAACTATTTCTCACTCACGGACATCTGCATGGCATCAAACAATCCTTGCTTCAAGTCTACTACCGTGCAGAAGAGCTAGGCGCAGACATTATCTGCTTTGGCCACTCGCACATCCCTGGCAGTGAACTGCTAAGAGGAAAACTCCTCATTAACCCAGGCAGCGTGCACCTGCCAAGAGTGCGCAAAGAGCGCAGCTATGCTATACTGACACTAGATGGAAGCGAAGCAAACGTACAGTTTTTCACGGACGAAGGTCACGTCATACAAGACCTCGAAAACACTGTCACATTGGAAGGTATTTCATAAGGGTGCAGCATTTGCCCCTTATGAAAAAACTTTCGAAAAACCGTTGACTTTAAAGAACAATAGTAATATAATGAATCTTGTCGCTGAGGTAATACACCACAGCACACTACATAACAACATGTCCCAGTAGCTCAGCAGGATAGAGCAACGGCCTTCTAAGCCGTCGGTCGGGAGTTCGAATCTCTCCTGGGACGTACTAAATCGGGTACTAAAGCCCGTCAACTCAACCTCTTATATCGTTTAGTGAAACGGTCAGTATAACGGTCATTTAAGAAATTACACCGTATATCGACTTACTAACGATATAGGAGGTTTTTTTGTATGACCAAAAGAAAAGGTTTATTTGATGTAAAAGTTGATGTGAGAAGTTTATTGGAAGATTTTCCTGTTTCTACTTTAACCCATTCAAAATCTAAACCAATAATGGAATGTTCTGGGCATCATAGTGATACAATTTTGATTTCAAAGGCTCTAGATGTTATTACGAGGCAAATGAAGGTAAGTGGCAATAGAAGCCGTACCATAAGCGATTATGTTCTGCATGTAGAGCATTTTCAAAGTGTAACTAATGTAAAATATGTTGGAAATATTACAGCTAACAGCATTTATCAATGGTTGGATAGTATGGAGGTAAGCAATCAAACCAAATTAACACGTCTTAAATGCCTAAAAGCTTTTCTCTCCAGGTGTTTTGACAATCGATGGATTGAGATGAAGTTTTGGAAGACCATAAACATTAAGGTAGACCAAAAGGTTAAAGAAGGTGCTACAGAGCATGATGTTAATGTTCTGCTCTCTTTATTAGACCTAAGCAATTTCGTCCAGCTAAGGGACGCTACAGCCGTCCTAGTAATGTTTAAAACAGGTATCCGAATAAATACATTGGTTCAGCTTGAGGAACGACATATCGACTTTGATAACAAAGTGTTGAATTTAGAAGGCAGCGTCATGAAAAATCACCAACAAATTAAATTGCCTTTTGATGAACTGCTAAAAAAGTTGTTACAAGTACTAATAAAGCAAAATGCAGTCATTAGAAGAGGGTATGGCAAGAGCAACAGCCTGTTGTTTATTACTAAGTACGGTGATATTATCTCAACATCTCCAACGCATAACAACATTCAGAAGCGGCTAAACAAATATGCTAGTATGTACGGATTGAAAAACATTAACCCTCATGCACTAAGAAGGGGGTTTGCTAAGTCTCTGTTAGACAAAGGAGCAAATGTTGCTGTAATCTCCAAAGCGCTGGGACATAGTGATATATCGGTCACAACTAAGTATTTGCATTTCGATGTTGATGAAGTAGCAAATAATTTACGCACTTATCTATAAGCAGTTCTCCAATTTAAAGGTGAGACAGAACAAGGAGAGAACCACTCTGAATTTTGAGTGATTCTCTCCCTCTATTTGTTGTTTTGTAATAAAACTCTCCATAAATGTGACAGGCAAAACATAAAATATAAAATTCTTATTTTGCATACATTTCAAAAAAGCTACTTGCTCACCTTATAAGACTTCAAAAGAGGTGAATTAAGATTCAGAACTTTTTAGTAAAGAACGACTTTTTCTAATGTCTTCAATATACTCTACATTAGCGCTCCCTCTTTGTATATCTGTTGAAGAAAGAGGAATTCTTGCGATTGTTTGCATTGTCTCAAAGACATCAGAGATTAGCTGTCCTCTGCTGAATTGAGTGATATCACCATTTAAAATTATAGCGTTAGTCAAATTTTTGCATTCTCCAAATATTTCTTTATCGGGTTTGTCAATTCTTTGTTTCATCAGCCAAAGGGCGATATCAACAAGCTGTAGTCCGTTAGATGAGTCGGATGTTTGAAAGATAATTTCATCTTCTAAAAACGTCTCTACTTCATTAATATCTGTCATCCATGCAAATTGATCAACTGAAGGGGAGAATCGTCTGAAATAACTAAAGGCTTCCTCAAAATATCTAGCGAATTGGTTTTGTTCATCATGGATAAAAGTCTTAATTTGCGCATTAGTTGCTTTATAGATGCTGTGCATACTGTTTAGGATTTGAGTAAATGCCATAATATTGGGAGAATCTAAATTGCTTTTTTTATCCTCAAGAAACTTTTCGGGATTATTCTTAGCCCAACTGATAGCATCTAAAAGTAGTTCCTTTAATCTCCAATCAGTTGTTTTCATTTCAATATTCCACAGTACATTAGATAGAATTTCTTTAAATACTTTGATATCACCTGAACCATAGATAGTCCAAAACTTTTTGCTGTTTTCTGGACTTATGTGTTTAGACAATTCCAAAGCCATTGTAAGCCTTAGTGACCGCTGTCCATAATGCATGGGGGAAACAGCGTTATTTACTCCGCTGTCCAGGATGGTATTTACAAATTTCATTGGTGCTACATGCCCCTTTTCTATGCGTGTGAAAATAAAGCGAATCTTAGAAGACATAATAAATTCTGTAATGGCTTTTGCAACTTCTTCGATCTTTCCAAAACCAAGAGCGTTAGCGTGGAGTTCTTCAACCCCTAGCTTTTCTTTACAGAAATTAACTAATTCCTTTGCTTCTATATCTAGATTATTAGGAGATATGATAGTACCTGTCCAAAAAAAGGGTTGCCCTTTATCAAATAAGTTTAATCCTGAATTCCCTGACTCATCTGTATATGCATATAAGCTTTGTCCTGTCATTTATCTTCACCTTTCCATCTTTGTCTTTCTCTACGAATCTATGTTACGGATAAAAGAAGAAAAAACTAGGGGAATAGAATAATAAACCAATGTTGTATTATTATATCAATGATTGTGAAAAAATACCATTAGTAGAGTTAAGTGTAGGAAGTAAGACTTCAACCAGCGCCCTAATCCACACCAACATAGTGTAAGAATGTTCGATCCGAGACGCATATACTTTTCTGCTACTCCATGAATACAGTTTACCCTCACCAATATTTTCAAGGTGTATCCAATGCACCACGGAATTCCTCATTAAGTCTATATGTATATTCCCCAATAAAACAATGCGTTTCCTCGAAGCCAATTCTATTAAGTATAAAAAAATCATCTTTTTCCGAAAAAAGTTCTTGACATGGAGTTTTAAATTTAATCATGAGAAACGTAAGCTTTTTTATGACGGTTCAAGATCTAATTTCTCGATTTCTCGATTTGTATAATGAAATTAGAGCTGATTCCAATTAATAATCGAAGTTATTCAATGTATATTGTATGAAAGATGAGTAGAGAAATTAGCAAATTTGTTCCTGACTGTAGGGAAAAGATCAGCAAAAATAGAACAAAATATTCCTAAGGCTGAGGAATGAAAGGTGAAAAATTCGCTCACTACTTGCCTACTAATAACAGAGAAACAATAAATAAGACAGAAACAAATAATAAGAAGAGGCGCTTCGCTTTTTGGTCGCTTCGCTTATTTGCTGTTCTGGTTGCTTGGATTTTCTATGATTAACGATTTGGAGTGACGCTACTATTTAAATTCACGAAAAGAGGAAAAATACTTTATGTTTGAACAAGATAACCAAGGAACGTTTGTAAAATTTGACAAAGAAGCATATAAAAGAGATTCGATGGATTTATATCTTTATGGAGTTATAAAAACTTTTGAGAATAAGGCAGGGTTTATTTCAATATCAGTAAAGCAACTGATGGAATATACGAACTTAGGAAGGTCACTAGTATGTAAGATTGAACAATCATTAACTAACTTAATAGAACAACAACTTATTACAGTGTATGATGCAATTGATTTTAAAAACTATGTTGAGATTAATAAAGTCAAATCTTCTGATATGCTTTACATTAGAGTGAATGAAACCGAATCAGTTAAAGATCAGTTTATCCAAGTTTTCACGGATGAAATATTGAGGTTTATGAGTATAAAGATGAAGGGTACGAAAGCTGCTATGTTCAAACAGTTCCTATATATTATGAAATTTGTTAATCAGGGTAACGGGTATAGAAAGATAAGTTTTCCAAACATAGCAACAATTTCTGAAGAGACGGGTGTTTCAGACAGATCTGTAAAAAACTATACAAAGACTTTGGAAGAACAAGGCTTCCTGTACAGTAACATATTGATTATGGAAAAAGAGAAAGTTAAGAAGATCTATAGTAGACCACAGCATTCTCAGGATGTTGATGACGCTATTGCTGAGTGTATATCAAATAACACAAAAAAGATAAGTATTAAAAAGGGCAATACTCAAAGTGTTAAAACGAATACAGTTCAAGATGTTAAAAAATTTAAAGCTACAATGAAAAAGCCTGAGCTGCTTCTTGAGTTAGATATACAAATAAGAGATACCTTCGAAAAGTATGATGGTGAATTTAATGACCAAGTATTATCTAATCTTCAAAAATATCAGGAAAAACATGGAGTTCAAGTGATAGTTAAATCTCTTCATATTGTGATGGATAGAAAAATAGGATTAAAAAATCCAACTGGCTTTATGTTAAAACGGTTAGCAGATGGTGATGTTATTAAAGAAGCTGAATATCGTATTAAACGCTCTAAGGAGCTATCAGAGCGGTTGGATAGGGGTGATAGTGTAGTTTCACCAGTTGACTATAAAGAGGCTTGGAGGGAAAAGAAGAAGAAAGAGAAGCAAGAAGGAAGAGAAGTATACAATCAAAGGGACGAAAGAAAATTTCAAACCGAATTGGTTAAAGAACAGAAAGCAAAGTCTAAAGAGCAGCGACAGAATCAAGTTGAAATTTCCCCATATAGGACAATTTGGCAAATTGAGGGCTTTAAAAGCCGAGATGAATATGATAAGGCAAAAAAGAAAGCAGAAGAAGAAGAGAATATGAGAATGTTATTGGCTAGTGTGAAAACAAGCTAATAATCGAAGGGTATGTTAGTCATACTCTTTTTACTTTGTACAGTAATACTTAATGAAACTCGTCTTTTATTTTGTCTACAAAAGTATATTGTATTAAAAATTAAAGAGGATATTATACTTACTTTGTCGAAATTTATACTATTACTTTTTTGGGTGGAGATAATTTGTTAAAGCTAAGTACAGAGTCATTAGACTGGGCATTGAAACATATAGAGAATTATGGTGATACCGATATATTCCCACTTCCTTTTGAATATGAAGCCATTAGGCATTTATGGGATATTAGGACAAGAGAATTACCTAACGGTACAACTCTTAAAGAGTACTTAAGAAATCAAGATATATTACAGTGGAAAGTAAGGGACTATAGAAGGAGTCTTACACCAAAACATCAATATGGTTTTCGGCAATCAACCCAGTTAGACCCATTGGATACTTTGGTGTATCTAGCTTTAGTTTACGAGATTGGACATGATATTGAATCAAAGAGAATTCCTGTAGATAGGAACGTAAGTTTTTCTTATAGATTTAACCCAGATGATGAAGGAAAAATGTTTGATTCTGAAATTCATTATGGAAGTTTCTTGAATTATTGCGAGGAGAAAGTTGATGAGTTAATAGGTGATGAAAACATTAAATATGTTGTAGTAGCAGATATAGCAGATTTTTTTCCTAGGTTATACTTGCACCCATTGGAAAATGCTTTAAGTTCTTGTACTACTAAAACTAATCACGCCATTGCAATTAAACGTTTATTAAACAATTGGAATTATAGCATTTCTTACGGAATACCTGTTGGGCAGGACTCATCAAGATTATTAGCCGAACTTACACTTAATGATATAGATGAAGGATTACTAAGTGAGGGGGTTGATTTTTGTAGATATGTTGATGATTTTAGAATATTTTGCTCTAGTGAAAAAGAGGCTTATCAACAGTTAGCACTTTTAGCGGAAATGTTGTTTGAAAATCATGGTTTAACTTTACAACAGCACAAGACTAGAATAGTGCCTGTAGATGAATTCAGAAGTGAATACTTAAAATCTAGAGAGTCAGTAGAAATTGACAGATTATCTGATAAGTTTCTAGAAATACTTCAAGTGATGGGGATAGAAAACCCCTACGGAGATATCGACTACAGTATACTGCCAGAAAATATGCAAGAAGAAATCGATAGTTTAAACCTATTGGCGATTCTTCAAGAACAAATTGACTCGGAAAGTGCCGATTCCAAAATAGTTGGGTTTGTTTTGAGAAGGATGGCTCAATTGCAAAATACAGAAGCGTTAGATTTAGTTCTAGAGAATATTGATAAATTATATACTTCCTTTAAGCATATCTTTGTTTATCTAAATGAATTAGACTTAAATGAGTCGCAAAAGGAGTCAGTAAGTGAAAAGCTAATTAGCATACTTGATGATTCAATTGTTGGTCATTTAGAGTATCATAGAATGTGGTTATTTCAAACTTTTAGCAATGGGCAAGGTTGGAATATCGATAAACTGGCAACATTTTACAATGAATATTTTGATGATACTTCAAGAAGGAAAATAATACTGGCGCTTGGTCGAGCAAATCAACAATCGTGGTTTAAGACAAGGAAGAGAAGTATAATGCAATTGCCTAATTGGCAAAGGAGGGCATTTTTAGCTGCTGCTAAGTGTCTACCTGGAGATGAAGCAAGTCATTGGTATCGCTCAATTTTACCTAGATTGGATGTTTTAGAAGTAGCTGTTGTAAAGTGGGCTATGAGTAGGTAATCTATTAGATGATTACAATTGCATGATTAAAATAGTTAATAATGTGAAAATGAGCCACCGATTTATTGGTGGCTTTTACTTTTGAGATAGCTAATGAGTCGGTGGAATGATACAAAACTAAACATTCCTAAAATGTGTCTGAGGAGTGGTCTAAATGGTATTGGGTGGATTTTTGGAGTGCGGGGTGTGAATTCAAGATAGATTATACTAATAAAACTGTGATTTTATGAAGAATAAACAATCCCCTTATTCCCAAAGCAAAAGGATACTAGTTCTAACAAGAAGTTTGCTATGATTGTGATTCAATATTCTAATCAAGACAAAGAGCCTGCGTTGACCCAAACGTAGACTCTTTGTCATATATTAGTTCTGCAGTTCCTGTTTGGCATTCTCTAGCCATTGGACCACCCAGTCGTTCTGAAGAATAACAGATCGGAGGATATCATCGCCAATGCCGAGACGTTTGCATAAATGATAAAAGAGGACTGTGTGCATACGCTTGTTGGCAAAATATAACTCCCACTCTTTAAAATAGTACTCTGGTACGTCACCGATGTGAGTATAATAATCTCTTGTATTGGTTATGTCCCCTGCAAATGCTTTTAATTTCTTTGTGTCCTCAAACATTACATTTTGCAGATCCAAATCAAGCTTAAGTAGTGTTTCCCTGACTCTTCGCTGAAAGCCAAAGTGATGTGCATATTTTAGAGTGCTAATAAGTTTCTGTTTTAAGTTTTGATCCGTGTTTTTAGGAATTGCCTCAATCATCTGCTGTTTAATCGGCTCGTACGTTTCATCTGTTATAAACTTTCCTGCATCGCCAGAGGTGTCCCTGTGAAAGCTCTCTATCGATTTGGCGTAGTCTAAAAATTCGTTTTCCCAGTCCGATCCTACATTATACAAATTACGAAGGAAAATTCTTCGGGATGATTTCATCTCCTCGTCCAAGAACCAGTTAGAGAGTACATCAGCAATGTTATCTTTAATCAGGTGGTAAGTGATATAACGATCGGTGGCACGAATTTTCTTTTCCTGGAATTCACGCATAGGAAGAATAAAAATTTCAATTTTTTCCCTTAATCCTCTTTTGCCATTGATTAGATCTCCCTTTGCAGTAATGCGTTTCGGATAAACAGGGCGGTTCATCAACAGGGTCAACATGTTCTGTAGTTCACCTGTAATTTCTAAGTACCAATCTAATCCCCGTCCCTCATTAGGCATGATATCCAGTGAACTTGTATGTTCGTATGTCTTTTTTTTATACTTCTCACTGCTAGTGTTGAAATGATAACCTGCCTTGATGGTTGCACCAATGGAGTCTACCATGGCTTCAAATACAGGAGGAAAGGTGTAGGTCATATCAGCCTTAGTAAGTATCCCTTCTTTCTCCATATAATCTTCTGAAAATGGATGATGTCCCATCCATTCTTCCAGATAAGAATAATTAATGGAGGCAGAGTGAAACAGCATTTCCTTCTTATTGGTAAAGTGTTTTCCAATCAGCAACTGGTTAAAGGTTAGCTGGGTGGACGTAATTCCAGACATTTTCATTTTTGTCTGAAAACCGTTATGAAGCGTGATATTTCCTTCCTCAGTCTGCCCAAGGATAAAATCAAATTTATCTGTTTTCTCTTCAAAGGGGAAACCCTTAGTTAATGTGCCAAACAACTTCAAATCTATCCCGTCCAAGCCAAAGTTTAAAATCCCAGCTATTACATGTTCAGGATTAGAGGGCAACCACCAATAGCCTCTTATTTCAAATTGATCGTAGATGCTTAATTTTTTTGCCATGATAATTCCTCCCCAGCCTTTTTTATTTCTTCTTAGCTTGCTCGATAGACTTGATTATCCTACTGGTTGTAAATCGAAGTGAATGAACATAGGGCTACCATCCTTTCACAACTGAAAAATCTTTCAAACAGCAGTAATGTCCAACATGCATACACAACTGTGATTTCAACACCTCGATAGGTTATCTTTAACAATTCAACAGACCGAATAACGAATCTTTCTTCAACTAACCTTTCCGTTATTCGGATAAGGAAATATAATACCTATGTACATATCTTAAAATCATGAAAGAGCGAGTATACGTCTACTTCGTACCAATATGTTGTATTTCAAAAGTTAATGCTCCCATAGATTGACTTGATTGTCTTTTCTTGCAACCTTCTATTTATCTTTTCTTTCATAGAATTAAAGATAATATCATGGTGATATTGGACACACTTCTCAGACAGTAAATGATTTACCATAACCAATTTTGCTAGGTGAAGAGAGTTATTCTCATCCACATGCAAGATAGTCACTCTGTCCCTTGGGTCTATCGTAATAATTCCCATGTCCATTAACGTGTGATGGTTCGGACAAAGTACAATCATATTAACCTCTCTATCCACTCCCTTATGTTTAGACAGAGGTTGAATATGATTCACCTCGGAATATCCGACGCCATTTATGTCCACTAGTGCTTCCCCACAGATTTGACAGCAATTCCTATATCGCCTCTTTAAATCCCTTACCCTCTTCGTATCCCGCTTTCTTCTTTTTAAAAACTCAATGATTAGAATATCTTCATCAGTTTCAGTGTCGTCATCCGATGAAGATTTGGGAAAAAAATCACTTTGTTCCTCGCTTTCCGTATCTTGGTCGGCATTGAAGTCACTAGGAGAATCCGAGTCGAATGGATTGAACCCTATGGACTCTTTTAGTTCCTGATACTTAACGTACTGGTAGAAGGACTCTCGCACAAATGTCCGCTCCCACCCAAAAGTTCGAATGATAGATTCTAATGCCTTACCATCCGTTTGTATCAGTTGATGAAGTATCGTATTTATATATAGGTGAGTAGGATATAAGTGTGGATCGATATCCACTTTAAAAGAGATGTACCTTAGCATATAAGTCATAAGGGCAATGATTTTGGAGGGCTTATCTACTACACCATTCGACTTTACACCCGCTATGTCAGGCTCAACTTCTAACTCCCTGCCATTCCAATACTTCTCAAAGAATAGTTGAGTTGTAGCTTCAGATGATGAATTAGCATGCTTCATTCGTAGGTCATAGTATCCCTTAATAAATTTCGCCAGTTCCCCTGTCAGCACTATCCACGGAACGCTCTCGGTCTCATAAACATTCTTCACTCGAATGGTATCACCATTCACTTGAATGTCCCCAAGGGTCATGTCTATAATGTCCTGTGTATTGTAGCCCGCTCCCAACCCCACTGCCATGCATGCCATAATGGTTCGGCTAGCGGTTTCGTTATGTAGATGCACGTAGAAATCCTCATTAAACAGTTGATAGAAGTCAAATCCCTTCGGAAGGTAGTTGGCTTTTGGTTTCCTACTGTTTCCTTCTAAGTTCATATCCTTTGGTACTTCGAGCGGAAACACCTTTCTTTCGCTTATCGGCAAACTTAAGACTTTTCCTTGAACAAATGTATAGAACTTTTTCAAGGTAAAATAATATCCACTTAGATTTCTATCCAGTGTTTCAAAAAAACCTACAAGATTACTTTCACTTATGGCTTCCTGTGCATCTGTATTCCCTCCAACAAAGGCTATAAATCGGTTGATTTTAGGTCTATCTTGTCCCCATGTCCTGTTCTTTTCATCGGTGTTCTCTCTAAACAATTCAACTGCTTCTTGTATCTCCAACTCACTCTCACTCTCCTATGTGTGACCCTTTCTATTAAGCGTATAGTCTATTCTTCATATTAACATATTATTCCACTCTGTGCCTGAAACATATTGGTTTTCATATTGAAGTAACTGCCCCGTTATTCCATAATAAAAAGCCGCCGAAAAATGGCAGCTGTAACTGAAGTAAAATCGCTCGTTAGTTGAACAAGAACCTTTAGTTTTTATGACATCGTAGCATCCAACTATCAATTTAAAAGAAGAAAACAAAATAACCCAACAATGTGCCTGCGCTACGTCTTAGCGACATAGGTAATTTGTAATTTCATTTTCCACCTAACCCGCCCCATTAGCTTAAGTACATTCTTCCACAATAGATCTAACTTACAACAACACGCTAAACGCTACCATGATGTATATTCTTACATACAGCCCGATGACGCTCATTAATACTAGTGGTGACGTTTAAAAGCGTCTTAGAACTGAATCTGAGGGCATAATATAAGACTCTAGTGGATAAACGAAACCAACCTCATCCACAAACAAGCACTCGGTAAATATTCGACACGACATAAATAATTGATGGATTTTAGTACGGTAAATTGATGAGTCAACCAATGATTTACTAATACGTTTCGATAACTTCCTCGATAAGAGGTGTCTTAACCCATTGAGTGTACTTTAAGGAGAGATAGCTGTTCTTGTCAGTTGTATCCGATAAGCTACACGTATCAAAAGGTACACTTTCTGCAACGCATTTTGTGAAACGGTCGAATAAGGGTTCTAATAGTCTCATATGGTATAAAATCCAATTATGATACGTATCATAATTATCATTACCCTTTTGATACATACTCAGTAAGATAAGGGTATCAGATAATAAGGTGGAGTATATCATAGATAATAAAGAATTCGGATATGTGCGAGTAAGCAGTAAAGACCAAAATGAGGCACGACAACTTGAAAGTATGTATGCTCTTGGAATTGATGAGCGAGATATTCACATTGATAAGCAAAGCGGTAAGGACTTCAACAGACCTCAATACCAAGCTTTAAAGATGCGTTTGCGTAAAGGAGATACATTATACATTCATTCCTTAGATAGACTTGGTCGTAACAAAGATATGATTCTAAACGAGTGGAAAGATATAACACAAAACATCAAAGCACATATTGTTGTAATTGATATGCCATTATTAGATACACGTAAATACAATGACAAAATCGGTTCTTTTGTAGCTGATTTAGTATTACAAGTTTTATCATGGGTTGCTGAAGAAGAAAGAACTAAGATTAAGATTCGCCAAGCTGAAGGTATAGCTTCAGAAAAGCACAGGGTAAACACCTTGGTAGACCCAAAACTTCTATTACATCTGAATTTGAAGAGGCTTATAAGCAATGGAAAGCTGGAAGTATCACGGCAGTTGAAGCAATGAAAAAATCGAATATGACTAAGGCTACATTTTACCGTATGGTTAAAGAATATGAAGCAAGTTAAAGTGACTTACTAACTAAGGACTCTCTTTTTATTTGATTTGGATATTAAAGGCATGATGATAAATATATCAAAAAAGATTAAAACATTGTGTGTGCAACCAGCTATGCCCCCCTACATTATCACATTTTCATGGGGGTGTTGGGCGGGGAATGAGGGAGGCTAGTGCATCTCCACATCCAAAATTCATATACTTCATTATCTTAATGAAATATCGATTTTATTTATTATCAAAACCAGCCTTATCTGATTTATGATTTTGTTGGACAAATAATCAATCTCTATCCCATTCTTTGTTACAAGTCAGGACATTTCCATTTAATAATCCGATCATCTTTGATACTACTGATACCAATTTTTCGTGTGAAATGGGCATAACCATATACTTTCTGCGATTCTTTAGGAATAGGTTCTCCTTGCAAATCAGCATTGCAATATGGACAACATTCTTTGTTATCTCTCATGAAACCACTCCTTTAAATAAATACCTTTACCTTTTCAATAGGGTTGTTTTCTACCATATGAATGCTTGAATTATAAAGTGTAAGCAAATATAATAGGAATTAAGTCAATCGGTCTAAGTTCGAAAAGTGACCGTTATACATGAACGTGAACGAATAGCGATATATAAAGTAGCTCAGCAGGATAGAGCAACGGTCTTCTAAGCCGTCGGTCGGGAGTTCGAATCTCTCCTGGGACGTACTAAATTAAAAGTCTGAAATCCTTGATATGAAAGGATTTCAGACTTTTTTTGTTTCTTGGAACATAAGGTTGTTTATCGCTTCAAATTAAGGTTTTGGGAGCGGATTGGTAGCTGATTTATTTTCAAGTGTTTCCGTTCCCTGTCTTTGTATCAAAGAACCTATCAAATGGGTGGTTGATTTTTGTTCAGTTGCTTCAATGACTATGAACGTAAATGGATCAAAATCAAAAATGTATAAATTGAAAAATAGAGTTATTTTTGAAAGTAGCGACTAAATATATTTAAAACAGAAACAAATGAAAAGCCTCTCTAATTTAGAGAGGGCTTTCCTTTGTTAATCATCACTGTCCAATTCCCATAATTTTTGACCGTCTGCTAAATACACTGCATTTGGTGTATCTTTATAAAGTGAAATTTCAATTAAGGGACTTTTTTCTTGCTTTAACCAATCGTATATATCACAGTCGTTATTAGCGGGGGGCGATAAGATGTTATTAACTTGAAATGCGACTGCGTCATATTCTGTATAATTGACATCGTCATCTTCCAATCCGTTATCTGTTTCATAAAGCGTGTCAGATTCCCCAATAACTTTTAAACCGTTTTTCCATTCTATTATCAAATCGTTATGTTTATATTTTCGTAATGCTGAAATTAATGGATCATATCCCATTCGAATTCTCCTTAATTTATGGTTTTAAAGGCTCTGATGGTACTATATGAGCGCCGTTTTTGCTGTAATGTATTAAGCCTCTAGTAGTCTCTACATACTTACCGGTATCTTTATCATAGTATTTTCCAATCACTTGGCCAAAGTCTACTCTTTCTTTGTGCTCACCTATTTTTGTACCTTCGATCGCTCTTTATCATTGAGCTTATTAAGCATGATCGTCATTGGATTTCCATCGGGACTGTCTATTTTTTTATTCAATTCGTTTAGGTTACTGCTGATCTTTTTGTCTTCCTTATCTTTGAGAATGGACCCTTTTTGATAGGTGGTGATCCCGATTTTTGCACCAGTGAACATTGTGCCTAGAGTGTCTATGTATTCTTTCATTGTTTGTATGGAGTTCTTGGTTTCATTCAAAGCACTGGCTTGTTCTCTGTCAAAGGCATGGAGCGTACCGATGGTTTTTGAGATGTTCATCCAGGCTTTTTGGTAACTGACTTGAAAAGCAGACTCGTCCACAATTGGTAAATGAATAATATGGCTGACTTTGCCGATGGCACTGCTCACATCTGACATGATATCAGATACAGCTGTTTCGGCATTTTTTAAACCTTGATCAAGCTCATGCTCGAGAAATGCTTGTGAGATAAAGCCATTTTCATTTGATTTAAATGCGTGAAGTGCATTCTGTACCTTTTGGAGTACGGAGGTGTATTCTCCAATCGTGACTTGAAAGAATTGCAAGAAAGGGATATGGCACTCTGAGTAAAACGCTCGAATCGCTTCTCCAGCTTCCCCCTTTAGTGCGCCATCCAATGAAATGATTCGATTGATTTGGCTTTCAAGGGATTTGATATGTAGTGATTGTTGTTTTAACTGTGTCAGTGTTTGATCAATTGCATGGTGCAAAGTTTTAACATCTAACGTTTTCATGGTATTCTCCTTTAATGCTTGGTCGCAATCAATAGAGATTTTACCATTAT